>JAHEMS010000389.1 GCA_024643595.1 Bacteroidota bacterium | reverse complement strand
AAGTGAAAAAATTTACTTTTTATTTTCTTTCTCTGGTGGAGGAAGCTTAAATACGGTTGGCTGCGGATCTAACGGCTTCAATTCTTTGCCGGCAAAGGCAGGATGATTGGCTGGAATAAATGTTGACCTAAATGTTGAATAGGGCATATTCATTGGATTAACGGGATCACCATTAGGTTCACGCATTTCGCCATGATATGGATTTAAATACTCCCAAACTGTTTTGCCCTCGGGAGTCACTTCAATAAATCGTCCGCGCGCTCCTTCATTGATAAATGTATTTCCGTTACTCATACGGTGCGCCCCGGAAATAAAGCTACTATAGAATGAAATGGTATCTGGTGCCACATAAACCCAAAATGGTTTTTCTGGATCAAAAGCTTTATCATTTTCAATTGGGTAACTTCCCTTTTCATTGACAGGAGTTTCAATCTCGTAGATAGCAGAATAATCCAAACTGTCTTTACGACCTGATAGATCATTATTAAATACCGATAAATGGCCTGCACCCGGTTTACCCTTTTCAATCCAGCGAATATCATGTTGTCCAAATAATTGGCGATTGGTTGAATCTCCTCGTTGATAATTTTCTGGATTTCCCCACCGGTATAAGAAATCTCCACCCTTACCACCTTTACCTCCTTTATGTCCGGCTGCTTCCTGCGTAGTGGTGCTGTGATCAATAATATAAATTTCACTCACAGCCGGTGAGCTAACAACAATCTGATCAAAATCAGCATTGTAATTAATGGCATTAAAATGAAATATGCCTGATCCGCGATTACCACCTGTAGTATTTCTACCTCCACCCTGGCCTTGTGCTTTCAGAATATCTAAGCTGTCTTCAGATATGGTAGGAGCCGGGTGATGTCCTAAATTAAAATTCATTAACTCGGGATGATCTTTTACACTACCATAATTTGATTTTGTTTGGTCATTGTCCTGAATCAAATGATCCCACAGGTGCCATTCCCATACAATTTTGCCTCCATGTTTCCCCTGAGGTTCTATTTCAATGATCTTTTCAAGCCACGGGCCATCGGCAACGGTAAGTTCAGGTTTGCGGCCATTAGCAATTGCCTCGTCATAAGACTTTACCTCATAGGCTATGGCCAGGACATTGCCATTAGGTAACATAGCAATATCATGATGCACAATATATTGATCAGTGGCATATTCAAAATCCCATACCATTTTTCCATCCCAATTAATTTTTTGAATGCGTCCATAAGGTCCACCTTCACCAAAGACAGGATAGTCAGGATCATCTGCCTGCAGAATAATTGATCCGTCATCTTGCAAATAGGAATTCATCACGCCATAATTTCCCTTCCATTGATGTACCACTTCTCCCTTTCGATTGATAAGATAAATGAATGGAGAATTCGCGACAGGAAACATAACATAACCATCTGATAATCCTTCTGTACTCACTGTTAGGCCACGAGTGGCTTTGTAGCCAAACATATCTCTGTCTTTTTTATCGGAGGCATTTTCTTTTGACGCATCCTTGTCACTGCATGATGTTATCAACAGTGAACAAAAGATAAGCAGTAGAAAATTTAAATTGATTTTCATGTTGATTGGATTGGGTTGATGAGTAATTTTTGTCAGAAATTTTTGGGGTACATAAACTTACTGAATTATTGTCAATGCGATGTAAACTTTATCGCTGAAAATGAAAAACTATGAAATAATCAGATGTAAATTTATTATATTGAAACCCTTAATTAACAAAACCCCATCATTCTATGTCTATCAAAATTATCGGAGCTGGCTTACCCAGAACTGGCACGAACACCCTTAAAGAGTGTTTAGAAAAACTAGGCTTTCACAAAACATATCATATGAAGGAATTGCTGGTGCATCCGGAAAATCTTCATTACTGGAAATCATTGGACGAAACAGGAACCACTCAATGGGATGAATTGTACAACGGTTATCAGGCAACGGTTGACTTTCCCTGTTATCCCTGGTATAAGGAGCACATGAAGCAATACCCTGATGCCAAAGTAATATTAACAACCAGGCCTTTTGAAAAATGGCATACAAGTGTCTACAGTACAATATGGCAAGCAGGGCCACAAACACTTCCAGAGAAGCTGGTTATGATAACCAAGTTAATCCTTAATCCCCGGTTAAGGAAAGTAATCGCGTGTGTGAAGCTATCAAAAAAGAGGATATTCGGAGTTACCTTTGAGGGGAAATTTCAGGATAAAGCCGAAGCGGAAAAATTATTTAATAAACATCATGAAGATGTTAAAGCCTATGTTCCTGCTGACAAGTTACTCATATTCGAAGCCAGTGAAGGCTGGGAACCACTTTGCAAATTTCTAGGCGTGCCAGTCCCTAATGAACCATTTCCGCATTTGAACAAGAAGGAGAACTTCAAAGAGATGCTGAAGCATCTGATGAAAGGAGAAATGGTTTAATTGGAATTTCGTTTTTAGTATTTCAAAACTGATCGCTCGAAACATTATCTACTTATAATCCTTGATGTAAAATTTAAGGGTTATAAGTAGTTTCGGTTGTCACAAATTCCAGCTGACTAAATAATCCAACCTCCTAAAAGCCAATATGGCGCTTACTCAGATTATAACATTGTTGGTTGTTCTGTTCCTTATCGTTTCATTATATAAGGGATGGTTTAATCCATCATTATCTTTTTTTATCAGCACGATGGTGTTAATGGTGACGAACATTATCACACCACAGGAATTATTAAAAGGATTATCCAACCAACAGATCATTACTATTTTTCTACTGGTACTTGTCACTGCAGGCCTGCGAATTATTTATGGCACAGAACTTTTCGCGAAAGTGTTCAGTAAAAGTCTTGGCCCCAAACAATTTCTCTTGCGAATGATGATACTGGTTTCATCCATCTCAGCATTCCTGAATAATATTCCCATTGTCGCTTTCATGATACCTTACGTGAAAGACTGGGCAGACAGAACCGGTAATTCCGCCTCAAAATTTTTAATCCCTCTTTCGTTTGCCACCATCTTTGGAGGAATGATCACGGTAATAGGAACATCTACCAACCTGGTATTGAATGGACTTTTGGAAGAGTACAATCTTACCTTATTAGGATTTGAAGACTTTATTTACCTGGGTATTATGATAACGGTAGCCGGTTGTGTTTATCTTTATTTCATCGGGTATAAACTATTACCTGATTATGAAGATAAAATTGACACGGTACGGCAAAATCTAAAAGAATACATCGTTGAAACATTAGTGTTCAAAGGGTCTTCACTAATTGGAAAAACAGTGCGCGATGCCGGACTCCGTAAGATGCAAGATATTTTTCTGGTAGAAATTCTTCGCGACAATGAGGTTATCTCACCAGTTGCGCCTGATGAGGTATTGGAAGAAAATGATTTACTGTTTTTTTCAGGCAACACAGATTCCATTTATAATCTTATCCGGGAAGACAATGGCCTCAGTGTACCTAAGCAAGAAAATCTCGAACAACTCGGTCAATTTAACTTTATTGAGGCGGTGGTGTCGGCTGGCTCTGATCTCATCGGTGTACGCATAAAAGATTCTGATTTTAGAAATAGATTCAATGCTTCCATCGTTGCTATTCATCGAGGAGGAAAAAGAATTTCAGGTAAAGTAGGAGAAACGCATTTGTCGGGCGGTGATTTTCTGCTGCTCCTGGCAGGTGACCATGTAAAAAATAACACGGGTTATAAAGATTTGTTTTTTGTTTCTCTTCCACAAAAAATCTTAGATGTAAAACCCAGATGGTATCCCTGGGCCGGAGCCATTGCCTTTGCGTCTTTATTGATGGGTGTAACTGGTATATTCCCTCTCTTTACCATATGTCTTGTTCTGCTCACTGCCATGGTGTTATTACGTTTACTTACCATTGTTGATATAAAACGAAACCTGGACCTTTCATTACTGGTACTATTGGTTTGTTCGCTTGCCATTGGTGTTGCTCTTGAAAAATCAGGCACGGCACAACTTATTGCTCATGGGCTAATTAACTCTGTGGAGTCATTAGGACCTGTCGCGGTGATATCATCATTATTTGTGGTTACACTTATTC
>JAHEMS010000388.1 GCA_024643595.1 Bacteroidota bacterium | reverse complement strand
GCGGTGGTTTCCTTGACGATAAACGGAGCCGCAGTGCCTGAAGATAATTATATATTTTTTGGTTCTGGCCAAACAGCTGTAGAGATGAGCCTTCCTGTAGTGTTTGCCGGCAATGGTTCTGACACGGAACTGGAGAAACTGGACATCAATGGTAAATCAGTAATGGTTTTGCTGGATGCCGCAGCATCTGTAATGAATAACCCGGTAATGACAAAACTCCGTGAGAGAGGAGCAAAACTTTTATTTGTAGTTATTGAAAAAAGTGAAGAGTTTAATCGTATTAAGGGCATGGCTAGAAGATTTTCAGGTGGGAGACTAAGTTTGAAAAAACCAGAGGAGGGCGAGAATGCCGGATCATTTATTATTTCATCAGAAACGGCCGGAAAACTTTTTGCTACCACTTTTGAAAAGCTTAAAAAAGCAACGGATGATAAGAAGTTAAATAAGATCAAACCCGCTGCGATGAGCTATTCAATAGCCCAATCCTATTCAATGGTACGCTCAGAAAACATTCTTGGATTCATGGAGGGCACGGATAAAAAAGATGAAGTAGTAGTGATTACAGCGCATTATGATCACATCGGGATCTCATCACGTGGAGGAAATGACAAGATAAATAATGGTGCCGATGATGATGGATCAGGAACAGTAACCGTACTGGCTTTAGCGAAGGCATTTGCCGAGGCGAAAAAAGATGGGAATGGTCCGCGCAGAAGCATTTTATTCATGACCGTGACTGGTGAGGAAAAAGGATTGCTGGGCTCTCAATATTATACAGATAGCCCTATTTTTCCATTAAATAAAACCGTGGTAGATCTAAATATTGATATGGTTGGTCGCAGAGATCCTCAGCACAAGGATAGTTCACCTTATGTGTATGTAATTGGATCGGATAAACTTTCTTCTGAATTGCACCAATTAAGTGAGAATACAAATAGGACGTATGAGAACATTATTTTCGATTATACCTACAATGATCAAAATCATCCTGATCGCTTATATTACCGGTCGGATCACTGGAATTTTGCGAAGATGGATATTCCAATCATATTTTATTTTGATGGCATTCATGAAGATTATCACAAGCCCAGTGACGAAGTTGATAAAATTGAGTTTGATTTATTAGCGATTCGTGCTAAAACAATTTTTTATACAGCATGGAAAATAAGTAACCTTGATAATCGGTTGGCTGTAGACAAAAAATAATGAAATCTAAAAATGGCTCTTCATGGAGCCATTTTTTATTTTAGTTGATGTTATGAATTCTAAAAGGGAACATGAACATGGCGTTCCGCATGATAACTAGAACGTACCAGTGGTCCTGATTCAACATATTTAAGTCCACGCTTAAGTCCTTCTTCCTTATACATTGCAAAAGTTTCAGGGTGTATAAACTCAGCTACTTCCAGATGCATTTTAGTAGGTTGCAGATACTGGCCAAGGGTTAGAATCATTAATCCGTTTTCAACCAGGTCATCCATGGCCTTTAAAACTTCTTCTTTTGTTTCTCCTACGCCAAGCATAATACCCGACTTGGTTCTCATACCGGCCTCACGTGTTCTTTTGATTTGCTCAAGACTACGATCATATTTGGCTTGAGGTCTGACCATTCTGTAAAGTCGACCCACTGTTTCCATATTATGGGAAACAACTTCTTGTCCACCTTCAATCATTCTAAATAAAGCATCCCAGTTCCCCTTGGTATCCGGGATTAGTGTCTCAATGGTTGTTTCGGGGCTTGATACTTTTGTTTGAACAACTGTTTGGTACCAGATTTCAGCACCACGATCTTTTAACTCATCACGATTAACGGAAGTGATCACCGCATGTTTAACACCCATGAGTTTGATTGCTTCTGCTACCCGGGCAGGTTCCTCAGCATCGTATTCGGTGGGGCGGCCAGTAGCGACTGCGCAAAACGTACAACTGCGTGTGCATACATTACCTAAAATCATAAACGTGGCTGTGCCTTCTCCCCAACATTCACCCATGTTTGGGCAATTGCCACTTTCGCAAATGGTATGAAGTTTATTTTCATCAACCAATTTTCGCACTTTAGCATACTCAGGTCCCACAGGCAACTTTACACGAAGCCAATCTGGTTTTCGTTTTCTGGTTTCTTCCTTTGAGATGACGGGTAGTTCAATCATGATAGCATATTGTTATTCGAATGACGAACAACGTTCAACTAATAACCAATTACTTTCCAATAAGTTCCTTGTATTGATCCGCGGTTAGAAGGCCGTCTACCTCTGCAGCATTGCTGAAAGCAATTTTTACCATCCACCCCTCACCGTAAGGATCAGTGTTTACTTTTTCAGGGCCAGTCTCTAACGACTTATTAAACTCAATAACTTTGCCGCTCATGGGCATGTATAAATCGGAAACAGTTTTGACGGCTTCAACGGTGCCGAATATGTCATGCTGGTTCACATCCTGTCCAACAGATGAAATATCCACGTAAACAATATCGCCCAACTCGCCCTGAGCAAAATCTGTTATGCCAATAGTGGCAGAGGTTCCTTCAATTTTAATCCATTCGTGATCTTTAGTGTACTTTAAATCCTGCGGAATATTCATAGTGGTGAAAGGTTTAAGGTTCAAAAATAGTGAAACGACTGTTCTATTGAGCCAAATTAAACAGGATTTTTACCCCACCTCGCGTAGTTGATCTTCGGAAAGAGTTGGTGACCAATGGCTCGTTTACAGTTCTTTCCAAATAGCCCTGAATTCTTAATTTTTGATTAATCATGTAGCTTACATTGGGCCGAAGCTGGAAATTAACATTACCATTAGTAATGGTATTCACCTCGTCAATTTTGCGTTGGATAGTTCGGTTATTGGCTATACTAATATTTAGCTGAAAGGTAATGTCATTCTTTAACGTGATGATGCGGCCATTGTCTTTTATTGGCAATTTCATATTCGCTTTGGTATAGCCGACATCGACGGACCAGTCTTTACTGTTTAATTCTGTGATCTGCGAATTTGAAATATTAAGTGATAGATCACGTTTTGTCTTATACTCAAATCGAAGATTCAGTTTGCTTTTAGTACGGAAATTAATACCCACTAAAGGAGCAAATTGTTCACTGATCAACACCTGGCTGATTACATAAACAGGAATCAACTCACCCTTGGCGTTGTTTTTGGAAGCAAATAATCCATTGTTATAGTCCTGAACAGGATTGCTGATGCCTACATTGGTATATTCTAATGAGTTGGTATAGTTCACCACAGAGAACGTAGAGGAATAAGCATGGTTAAGGGTAATCGATTGGAAGATGTCTTTCAAACCTTCAATTTTATTTAAGCCGGAATAATCAATTCTCCAGTTGGGAAAAGGTATGGCAGGGAAAGGAGAAAGGTTAACAGTTTCAGCAGACTTTCCGGTGTAAGCAGCAAGGAATGCTGGGATTAGCACATCTTGTGATCGTTTTTCATAAGAGTTTCCAGTAATGTTCGTGAATCGATCTTGCACCGTTCCAATGTTTTGAGAGAACTGTTCGAACACGCTGGAATTAACACTGCCATTATTTTTAAAGGCTGTATTAATAGAGAGAATGGAAATTTTGTATGACCCCATCCTGCTTGGACTGAGAGATTCATAGGCACTGCCGGTAGAATCGATTCTGAATATTTCCTGGAATGAGGTGGAAGAATTTTTCTTAAGGTCCAATTGGATTTTCAATGAGGTGGAAGGCTCTACACTCGCTCTCAGGCTAAGGTCTTTAGTTTGTAATTGACTGTAGGGTGAGGTTAGTTTATTGCTTGTGGAAAGCCAGCCGTTGGCAGCTGCCTTTTTTTGAAAATCAGGTTCCTGTTTACCGAGAATAAATCCCCACCCGGGCGCATTCCATCCTTTGTCCATACCAAACAGATATGGTGTTGGCGTAAAACCAGGCAGAATAGTTCCCTGAGAAATGGTATACGTTCCTGTGATACTTCTTAGGGACATGATCAAACGCAACAAAGATTTAACAGCCTTCAGTTCAGGTGGTCGCTTTACCGTATCGGGTTCATTAGGTTTATTCTTTGGTAGGGTACTCGTGGGTCGCGGAGGTGTATTGA
>JAHEMS010000387.1 GCA_024643595.1 Bacteroidota bacterium | reverse complement strand
TATTTCGACCATATGATAACTGGAAGCGGCTAAACATATCAGCTGAGCGTATGTGCATGCCTTCCATTCCTGAAGAGTTGTTTATGGAAAGTATGGATACTCTAATCAGCCTGGATCGGGCCTGGATACCCAAAGAAGAAGGAAGTTCATTATATATACGTCCGTTTATGTTTTCTGCGGATGAGTATATTGGTATCCGACCATCACAAGATTTTACTTTCATGATTATCCTTAGCCCTACCGGACCTTATTATTCCGCACCTGTGAAGGTTAAGATTGAAACACACTATACAAGAGCTGTAGAAGGCGGTACTGGATTTGCAAAAGCGGGAGGCAATTATGGTGGTGCGATTTACCCAGCCAAACTGGCACAAGATCAGGGGTACCATCAACTTATTTGGACGGATGGAAAAAACCATGAATATGTAGAGGAGAGTGGAACGATGAATGTGATGTTTGTGATTGATGGAGTTCTAATCACACCGTCACTTAGTGATTCTATCTTGGCAGGGGTAACCCGTCAAAGTGTGCTAGAGCTTGCAAGGCATTGGCATATGCCCGTTGAAGAAAGAAGAATTTCTGTGCAGGAGTTAATTAATGCTTTGGGAGAAGGTCGCGTTCAGGAAGCTTTTGGGGTAGGCACAGCGGCAACTATTGCCAATATTGAATTGATTGGTCATGAAGGAAAGGATTATCAATTACCTGCGATCAGTCAGCGCAAATTTTCAAACAAAGTTTATACAGAGCTAGAAAATATTAAACGTGGAAAATCTGAAGACCTGTTCGGATGGGTTCATCACATATAGTTTAATCATTGCAGCCATTAATCTTATTTTTGCATTTATTTATAAGCTATTTGAGGATTGATGCTTAAATTAATAGCCAATACAGGGCAATGAAGTTAAGCTTGATAGTCTTATTCGTTTTTCTTTTTTCAGCATCTCTTCATGCGCAAAAGCAACTCATTCTGATTAAAAGAGAATCAGTAGTTCTACGTTTTACCGAAGGAGAGTATCTTCGATGCAAATTGAAAGATAAACAGAAAAAGGAAGGTAAAATTCTTAGACTGTCGGATACTCACATCATCACTTCCAATGATACGCTTTCCATAACTTCTATTGAATCGTTAAATGTGAAAGGTAGGCGAAAAGTAAATGTTACCCGGGGAATTGGTGGTTTGCTGTTTATTGGAGGAATAGGGTATTTCGCGATTGATCAAGTCAATCGATTAATTGTAAAAGGAGCAGAAGATTTTGATAAAAAGGTTGCGCTAACATCCCTGACCATGGCAGCAACAGGAGCTGCAATTTTATTTATTCACAGCCCTTACAAAAAAGTTTATGGTCATACCCTGAAGACCATCGACTATACATCACGGTTTTATAAGCTTCCTTAGAAAGTTTATTTAGCATTCCTAAAATTGAGGCTAACCGCTTACCTTCGCATTTGAATTTAATATTGACATGACCACTGAACAACTAAAGGATTTAAAAAGCCGTGTTGCCGCCCTCAGGCGGTATCTTTGACTACGATCGTAAAATCGTTGAAATACAAGACGAAGAGCGCATCACCCATCAGGCCGATTTCTGGAACAAACCCAAAGAGGCGGAAGTAATTTTAAAAAACATACGCACAAAAAAAGTGTGGACAGATGCGTTTGATCAGGTGAACAAACTACTGGAGGATCTTGAAGTACTAAATGAGTTTCATGAAGCTGGGGATGTATCAGAAGAGGAACTGGATCGCGATTATTATAAATCGGCCAAGGCAATTGAAGAGCTTGAGTTCAAGAAAATGCTAAGTGGTGAAGAAGATCAGCTGAGTGCGGTGTTGGAAATAAATCCAGGAGCTGGTGGAACCGAGAGTAACGACTGGGCTGATATGATCAACCGCATGTATATCATGTGGGGCGAAAAGAGCGGCTACAAAGTTTCACAAATCGATTATCAGGCAGGTGAGGTTGCTGGAATAAAATCTGCTACTCTTGAAATTGAAGGACCATTCGCGTATGGCAAATTGAAATCGGAAATCGGAGTGCATCGGTTAGTGCGCATTTCGCCGTTTGATTCCAATCAGCGGAGACATACCTCTTTTGCTTCAGTATTTGTTTACCCCAAGGTAGATGATTCGATTCAAATCGAGGTGAATCCTGCTGATGTGGAAATTCAAACATCACGTTCTGGTGGAGCAGGAGGACAGAACGTTAACAAAGTGGAGACCAAAGTGCAATTGACGCACAAACCATCAGGAATTGTCATTGTTTGCCAGGTGGAACGCTCACAGCATGCCAACCGAGAACGCGCCATGCAGATGCTTAAATCGAAACTGTATCAGGTTGAGATGGAGAAACGCAATGCCGCCCGGGATAAGGTCGAAGCGGGTAAAATGAAAATAGATTTTGGCTCACAGATCAGAAACTACGTATTGCATCCATATAAGCTGGTGAAAGATGCTCGCACCGGTGTTGAGCGTCATGACGCGCAAAATGTTCTCGATGGAGATCTGGATGATTTTATAAAAGCGTATTTATTGGAAGATCAGGAGTCAGCCACCCGGCAATAAACCGAGTTAATTGATTCATAAAAAGAAAGTATACGATACTCAATTCTGGCTGCTTTGTCTGAGTTCACTACTTTTTTTTGCCAGCTTCAATATGATAATTCCGGAGCTTCCGGAATACCTTACACAATTGGGTGGGGCTGAGTATAAAGGTCTGATCATTTCTTTGTTTACCATCACAGCCATGATCTCACGGCCATTTAGTGGTAAACTAGCCGATAGCATTGGTCGGGTACCCGTGATGATTTTTGGTGCTGTGGTATGTTTAATATGTAGTTTGCTATATCCTGTTGTATCCTCCCTATTTGGATTTTTTCTGTTACGTTTTGTGCATGGATTTTCAACCGGGTTCACACCAACCGGGAATACCGCTTATCTGTCTGACATTATTCCTGCAGGGAAACGTGGTGAAGCGATGGGCTTGCTCGGTACTGCTGGGGCAGTTGGTATGGCCGCGGGACCTTCGCTGGGTGGTACACTGTCCAATCAGTTAGGACTAAATGCTATGTTTTATTGCTCCTCTTTTTTTGCATTGATAGCTATTGCTATTCTGCTCAGAACAAAAGAGACAATAAAGGAAAAGCAGTCATTTTCTGTACACCTTTTAAAGGTGAATCGAACCGACATTTTTGAACCGCTGGTTCTAACTCCTTGCCTGGTCATGCTTTTGGCGGCATTTGCCTATGGGGCGGTTTTTACCATTATACCAGACTATGGCCAGTTTGTAGGTATTAGAAATAAAGGATTGCTATTCACATTTCTTACGATCGCATCGCTTCTCATTCGCTTATTGGCAGGCAAGGCTTCCGATCACTTCGGAAGAGTGCCGGTGCTGATAATAAGTACTATGGGTATCGTTCTTTCCATGCTCATTATTGGTACTGCAAATTCCATTACTCAACTGGTTGTTGGGGTAAGTATATATGGTCTAGCTCACGGATCAACATCACCAACATTGTTGGCATGGGCCACTGATTTAAGTAATCAACAATACAAAGGAAGGGGGATTTCGTCGCTCTATATTTTTATGGAGCTGGGAATTGGCCTTGGCGCATTTATTTCTGGGATGCTATACTCGAACGATCCCGCGCGATTCATTATTGTTTTTGGAACAGCGGCAGGCTTGGCGGCAATTTCTTTTTTGTACTTACTTTTAGTGAGGCGAAAACAGCAACGACACAGATGAAAAAAATTTGGTTCCTATTATTTGCAATAATCAGTCTGGCAGAATTAATCTCAATTGTTTTTGATTATCAGTTCTTACATCAACTATCAAAGCCATTGATTTTACCATTGCTAATTGGTTATTTCCTGACCTCAGTTTCAGCGCGTAATATCTATTTTTTGGGTGCTTTGGTTTTCTGTTGGACTGGAGATGTATTACTGATGTTTCAAAACGAAGAACTGTTTTTTGTATTCGGATTAGTAGCCTTTTTAATTGGTCACGTGTTTTATATGATGAGTTACCGAAACTTGCGATATAATAGTATGGCTAGAGGATTGTTGAGCACGCAGAAGAT
>JAHEMS010000386.1 GCA_024643595.1 Bacteroidota bacterium | reverse complement strand
TTATCAGCTGGAAGAGTAAAGATGGAGCGATCATCGAAGGAATATTACATAAGCCTGCCAATTATGATCCCTCAGTCAAGTATCCCTTATTGATCATGATACATGGCGGCCCAACCGGTATAGATACGCCCACACCAGTACCCGGTTATGTCTATCCGGTGTTACAATGGCTGGATAAAGGGTGCTTGGTGTTACGTCCTAACTATCGAGGCTCTGCCGGGTATGGTGAGTCATTTCGCGCATTGAATGTAAAAAATCTTGGAGTGGGTGATATGTGGGATGTCATGAGCGCAGTTGATTACCTGGATAAAAAGGGGTTAATCGATAAGTCAAAAATGGGGTGCATGGGTTGGAGTCAGGGAGGCTACATCTCTGCCTTTCTTACTACAAATACCAATATATTCAAAGCCATTTCAGTAGGTGCAGGTATATCAAATTGGATGACATATTATGTGAACACCGATATACATCCATTTACCCGACAGTATTTGAAGGCAACTCCTTGGAGCGATGAAATGATTTATAAAAAAACTTCACCCATAAGCAACATTAACAAGGCAAGGACTCCAACATTAATTCAGCATGGTGAGTTTGATAAAAGAGTTCCAATAGCGAATGCTTATGAATTATTGCAGGGACTTCGGGATAAAGGGGTTCCCAGTGAATTGATTGTTTATAAAGGTTTCGGTCATGGCATCACGAAACCGAAGGAGAAACTGGCTGCGACATGGCACAACTGGCAATGGTTTAATAAATATGTATGGGGTGAGAATATCGAATTGCCGCTGAGTGAAAAGAAATAAAATATCAGGCGCTTTCATTCATGCCGGATGGCCAATAATAGGAGTGAAGCTTATTCCTTGCTCTGCAGATCAGTTATTAACTTCTTCAATCATTTCCTGAAGTTCACCTTCTTGTAATTCTCTTTGTATAAATTTTCTCTTTCCACTTTTGGTATTGATAACCAGGGTAGAAGGCAAGCCACCACTCCAGTTTTTGTCAATCTTATTCATCCAGTTATTTGGGTTGGTTTCGGCCAGGATCAACACTTTTGACTTTATATTCTTTCTTGAAATAAATCGGTAGACTTTTTCAGGATTTTGATCCAGATCATAATCCATGCTTACCAGTGTCACGTCAACTTTATCATTCTCTTTATTTAATCTTTCAAACATTGGGATTTCTTTCACACAAGGTGCGCACCAGGTTGCCCAGAAGTTAATGACCTGCAAATGATCACTCGGCTCGCTGATCAATTGTTGAAGGTCTTTTAGCTTAATCTGGTCAGCTTGAGCAAAAGACATTACATAAAAAAACAGGAAGGCAAGGGTGGAGAGAAGCTTCATTTGTTTGAGAAGACTGGGTTTAAAACTAATTTGATTTGACTTTATTAATACTGCAAAAATAGTACATGTAAGATTGACGAATGAAGTTAAAGTAAATAGGTATTATTCAAGCACTTATAAATATGCAAAAACTAGCCCAAAAAGAATCCCACAATTATCGGGAGTTGTCAACATTAAGATAATATGAACCTTTAAAACACTGAATGTCAGATAATTAACATCGTTTTGATTAATCACTTCTTTGTGGACAACTAAAGAAGGACAGCATTGAACCATTTAATAAAGTCTGATTATAAATGTCAGATTTTCAAGTTTATAGAAGGCGGATATGTCATTTAAATTGGACAAAAATGCAACGGGAGCGTATTAAAAAATTGCTGGATATTAACATTCCAATCGTCCAGGCAGGTATGGTATGGTGCAGTGGCTGGCGGCTGGCATCAGCGGTAAGCAATGCCGGAGGCTTGGGGCTGATAGGAGCCGGCTCCATGCACCCAGAAACGCTTCAGACACATATAAAAAAGTGCAAAAACGCAACCTCCAAGCCTTTTGGTGTAAATGTTCCATTGCTTTACCCGGAAATAGATATGATCATGAAGATCCTTGTAGAAGAGCAAGTAAAGATAGTTTTCACCTCAGCGGGAAATCCCTCGTTGTGGACTGGATTTTTAAAGGATAAAGGTGTGACCGTCATTCATGTCGTTTCAAGCTCAAAGTTTGCCAAGAAAAGTGAGCAGGCAGGAGTCGACGCTGTCGTAGCGGAGGGATTCGAGGCAGGTGGGCATAATGGTCGCGAGGAGACAACCACGCTTTGCCTGGTTCCAATGGTTTGTGATGCCGTTTCAATTCCTGTAATCGCTGCAGGAGGAATTGGTTCCGGTAGTGCTATGCTTGCGGTAGAGGCGCTTGGCGCAGAAGGCGTGCAAGTGGGTACTCGGTTTGCCGCCAGCACCGAATCTTCAGCCCATGAATTGTTCAAGGGAAAAATCACGCAATTGAATGAGGGGGACACCGCACTTTCGATGAAGCAACTTACCCCCGTCCGACTAGTTAAAAATGAGTTTTATCAAAAAATAACCAAAGCTGAATGGCAAGGAGCAACTAAGGATGAGTTGCAGGCAATGCTTGGAAAAGGACGTGCGAAAAAAGGAATTTTTGAAGGCGACCTTGAAGAGGGGGAATTGGAGATCGGTCAGGTTGCTGCTTCTGTTAAAGAAATAAAACCCGCGGCAGCAATACTACATGAAATTTGGAATGATTATAAAATGATAAAGGGAAGGCTTTGTATGCCATAGATTTTAAACAGATTTAGAAACAAGGTATTTATACTACCGATTTTGTTTTTGGAGTGATTTCAACGATCCTTCAGGAAATAGAGATAGGATTCTCGCTCAGAGGTCCGGAATTATCTTATTTAAAAGTTAAGTTGAAGGAATTGTTTACTCCATTTTCGGTTTTAATAGAAACTCCATTTTTGCCGGCTTGGTACGATTTCTTAAACCAACTCTGGTAATCGCGATACTGAATGCAATCACTTAATACGACCTCATCATCTCGTAAGATCTTAAATATTTTTTCTTTCGGAAAAGAAGCGCTAATTATTATACGTTGTTCGTTAGGCAGATTGGAAATACGAACATATTCTATCCCCTTGTAAGTCTCTCGCTCAATCATAGTAGTTTAGTCTTTTCTTAATAATCTTCATGGAAAATTGGTAACCATGAGCTTAGTTTTTTTACGGAATAGGTAAAGCTTAGATGATCAAATTGTTTATCGTGTGTTCCTCCATAAAAAACTCCCCTCCCCATTGCTTGTTATTATTTTTAGACTGGCTGTAATGAGTAAACACCCAAAACGGACAATACACCACTTATAGGGAAGGAATTTAAGGATTATTGGTATACAGGCAAAGCGGAAGTGAGTTCGCAAAATCTGCCCCAGGCCCGATATGGTAGTGAAAGATCAAGCGACAAACAATTAATCACCGGCTCCTGACAAAAAATAGAAATGAATTTCTTTATTTAAGAGATTCTCTCTGGGCTTTCTCATCATAACTATTAATCATGCTAACCAATCAGCGTTCTAAATTTACTTTGCCGGCAGGCAGTGTTTACCTTAATTGTGCCTATATGTCGCCCATGCTTAAAGCCGTGGAGAAAAGGGGGATTGAAGGCATTCATAAAAAAAGAAATCCAGCTGCAGTTAGCGGTGAAGATTTTTTTAATGACACCGAAAAATTAAGAAAGGAATTTTCAAAACTTATCAACGGAGATCCAAATCGGGTGGTGTTAGTGCCATCCGTTTCTTATGGAATGGCCAATGTGGTTAATAACCTTAACTTATCATCATCGGATAATATTATTTTAGCCGCCGAACAATTTCCAAGTAACTTTTATCCATGGCAAAGAGTTAATCGTGATTGCGGGGCTCAGCTAAAGGTAATTGCGGCTCCAATGGAATTGATCAATCGTGGATTGACTTGGAATCAAAGAATATTGGAAGCCATTGATCAGAACACGAAAGTGGTTGCCATAGGGAATGTCCATTGGGCAGATGGCACTTTATTTAACCTGCTCGAAATACGAAAGCGTACGAAGGATGTGGGAGCCCTCCTCATCATTGACGGAACTCAATCCGTAGGCGCACTACCTTTTGATATCAATGAAATTCGACCCGACGCATTGATCTGTGCCGGATACAAGTGGCTAATGGGTCCTTATTCTCTGGGACTCGCC
>JAHEMS010000027.1 GCA_024643595.1 Bacteroidota bacterium | reverse complement strand
TAGTAATTTGCATGATAAGCAGTGTTTACAGAGTGCCAATAATGCAAACTTGGCACCCCAGGTGTGAAAATTAAATTAATTGTACCAAAGGCGGGAATCGAACCCGCACATCCGAGGATACACGATTTTGAGTCGTGCGCGTCTACCAGTTCCGCCACTTTGGCTTGGGGCTGCAAATATGAAGAATCTTTAAATCCTTTACAATTTTTATAGCTCGATAAATTTCTCAAGTGAAAATGCGATACTCCGTTCAGCGAAAAGTGTTTTTACACGACCCCAAACGCGCTCAAATAATTCCGATTTACGGTAAATGTCAAGTGATCTGGTTTCATCCCAGTGGCTAAGCGTGGTAAAGCAATTAGGATCTTCATGATCCCGTAAGAGTTGTAAGTGACTGCATCCGGGGAAGTTGCGAATGGCTAGCTTATTCTGGTTAAATATTTCCAGGAATTCTTCAACGCCCGGTTCACGAAAATTCATTCTAACAATTCGTATGATCATAAATTTTCCTAAATGATGAAATTGTTGGTAAATGTTGATAAGAAATGCTCATTACGAAAGGATATCCAATATCGTTACTCATCGAAGGTAATATTTATTGGACTGTCGTATTGCAAACCAAGTAATTCACTTCCGTTTCCTTTATTGATGCCTATTTCTAAAAGGCCAAGATTATTAAATAATACAAAGCAATCACCTTGTTCAACCTGGTGATATTCCGTTTGTATTTTTCTTGTTTTTTCTCCACCAAATTGTATGGTATAATTTTTTCCCTTACTAAGAATTTCAAATTCTTGTTTAGGAATATTTGTCACCAGGTTACCATAATTATCAACGCGTATGACATGTCCGGCAATTATTTTTCTGGTGGCTTTCACTTGCCTATCCAACATTTTCTTAAATTCAGTTAATGGTTTTCCAATCGTGGAAATGGCAACACCGCTTGCCAGCCGTGCAGCGGCCGGAGCCAAAATATCTTTTTCCGGAAAAGTGGTCTGTATTGGATTAATTGAATTAAGCGATACAGCGAGTTGGTGATTTTTATCACTGATAAGACCTAGCAACCCATTATTTGAACCAACAAAAAAGTGATCCTCCAATTGTACGGCAATCGGTTGCTCTTCTTTGCCCCCATTTGCATCAACACCGATTAGGTGAACTGTCCCTTTTGGAAAATCTCGAAAAACTGATTTTAAAACAAAAGCGCCATGGGCAATATCACACGATAATATTTTATGACTAATATCGATTATATTAAGTCCTGGGTTTACACCTAAGATTTTAGCTTTAATGGCTGCCACATAGTGGTCAATTTCCCCGCTATCAGTCAATAATGTAACGATGGCCATTTCCGCAGTCTACCCGGACTTTTATTTTAGATGTGCCCGGGATTTGTTTTACTTTTGTGGTTCAAAATTAAGTATTTAATAATCATTTCATTCATTGATAGAGAAAACGATCACATTGGAAAATATACCACTCATTGATTTTTTGGGTGTTGAAAGTAAAAATATTGCGGAGTTAGCAATGGCCTTTCCTAAGAGCAGAATTATTTCCCGTGGAAACGAAATTCTGGTAAAGGGTGATGCGCCGGATATCATTCAGATTTCAGAAATATTAAATTCCTTAATGGATCATTTTCATCAGTTTGGCAGAGTAACCGAGGAAAATGTTCGTGGATATATTACTCAGGAACGACAGGAGTTTGTGCCAGCAGATTCACCTGATGGAATTATTTTGTATGGCACTAAAGGTTCACCCATAAAAGCAAAAACGGTGAACCAACAACGTCTTGTTAAAGCGGTTCATGATTTTGATTTGGTTTTTGCGTTGGGTCCTGCCGGAACAGGCAAAACTTTTGTTTCGGTTGCAATGGCGGTAAGGGCCCTAAAAAACAAACAAGTTAAGAAACTCATAATCACTCGCCCTGCCGTTGAGGCAGGAGAGAACCTGGGTTTTTTACCTGGTGATTTGAAAGAGAAAATAGATCCTTACCTTCGGCCAATTTATGATGCTTTAAATGATATGATTCCATATGATAAACTTAAGTTTTATATGGAGCGCGAAATCATTGAGATTGCCCCGCTTGCTTATATGCGTGGGCGGACCTTAAATAATGCTTTTATTTTACTTGATGAAGCCCAGAATACAACTCCCATGCAAATGAAGATGTTTCTAACCCGAATGGGACCTGATTCAAAGATGATTGTAACGGGAGATACTTCTCAGATCGATTTACCATCAAATCAACGTTCTGGGTTGAAGGAGGCCGTCAGGATTTTAATGGAAGTAGATTCTATCGGGTTTGTGGAACTAAGTGAAAGGGATGTTATAAGACATCGATTGGTACGAGATATCATTGAAGCCTATGGAAAAGTTAGGAATGAATAATTACCCCGGAGTGACATTCAGTTTGAATTTTTAATTTCTGCAAAAAGCAAAAGATATTTTTTCTGAGTTTCAGTCAGCAAGTTTGTTGATTCTTCATTTTATTAGGGTAATCAATTAAAAATCAGAGAGTAACCGTATATTTTATTTTTTCTTAAATAAAATCAATAAACAGTATTTTTGCCGTTAATTTAAAAATACCTGTTTGAGCGTAATAAATACCCTTAAAAGAAATCCTTTTCATCAATATTCCGTTATCTAATCGCGTATGGCTGAAAAGAGTAGTATTTTTGATATGATAGGTCCTGTTATGATAGGTCCGTCCAGTTCCCATACGGCTGGTGTATTACGTATCGCAAAAGTGGCTGTTAATATTTTAGGATCAATTCCTGATCAGGCAGAAATTACATTTTATAATTCCTTTGCAAGGACCTATGAGGGGCATGGCAGTGATCGAGCTATTTTAGCCGGACTCATGGATTTTAACACGGATGACAAGCAAATCAAGGATGCAGTTGAAATTGCAAATCAATCAGGATTAAAATATCATTTTAGGTCGGTAGGAAATGCATCCACGCTTCATCCAAATTCGATCCGATTGGTAATAAGTAAAGGGGATAAGTCCATTGAAGCTGTTGGCGAAAGTAAGGGTGGTGGAGTGATAAATATCGCGGAGGTGAATGGGTTCAAAGCTGATTTTTCTGCTAGTTTAAGAACACTGATCATTTTTGCTGATGATATAAAGGGAAGTATCGCTTTCATTGCTAACGTACTGGCCCATGATGATTGTAACATTGCCACGATGTCTGTTTCCAGAAAAGGAAAGAATGATCTTGCCTGCCAGGTAATCGAAATGGACTCATCGATTAAGCCTGTAACATTTGAATATTTGAAGAGTCTAAGTTGGGTAAAAGAAGTAATTAACATTCCGGCAATTGTTTTATAACCTATGATTAAAAAATTATACATCTTGATATTTAGCCTGTGCATAACATTCAGTGGCTATGCCCAGGAAAAGAAGATATGGACACTACGCGAACTCATTGATCACGCTATAACCAACAACTTAACTGTAAAGAGAAGTACGTATGGGGTTGAATCTTCTGAAATCAACGCTATGCAATCAAAGATGGCAATGCTTCCCACGTTAAATGGCAATGGTAGTTATGGGTTTAATTGGGGTCGTACAGTTGATCCTACCACAAATATTTTCACTACCAATAAAGTCAGAT
Organism: Bacteroidota bacterium; assembly: GCA_024643595.1. GTDB lineage: Bacteria > Bacteroidota > Bacteroidia > Cytophagales > Cyclobacteriaceae > ELB16-189. Next base: position 11,888 of record JAHEMS010000027.1, on the reverse strand, counting down.
CATCCAATTTAGGAGCAAACAGTTCTTTGTTGTTGTGGAATGGATTTCGACTTTTCTACAGTATGAAACAGAGTGAAGTTGAATTGGATGCAGCCAGTGAAGATTTGATTAAAGCAAGAAATGATGTAATTCTTAATGTAATCACCTTATACCTGACCGTGGTTTCCAATAAAGAACTTTATAATGTTGCCCAACTTCAAGTGAATTCTACACAAGAGCAATTAGATAGAACAAGAAAACTTGTAGAAGCAGGATCGGTTCCGTTAGCGGATGTGCTAAATCTGGATGCTCAATTAGCAACTAACGAATTGGCGGTAATACAACGCGAAAATTCAGTGAATTTATCTTTATTACAATTAAAGCAGGCCTTACAGTTGCCGGCTTCAACACTTATGGATGTTGAACTTCCGGTAATGGATATTGAAAGTCAACTCATTATTAATAAAACAGCCGATGAGATTTATGATATTGCAACGATATCTATGCCTGAAATCAAAGCTGCAGATTTACGTAAAAAAAGTTTTAATTATGCTTATCGGTCAGCAAAAGGAAATCTTTATCCACGCCTTAGCTTGAATGGTTCTTATTCAACCATTTATTCTGATCAACGTCAACAGTTCTTTCCTGATGGAGGAATGAATACGCTAATTACTGAAGTTGGGTACGTGCAAGGCGTAGGGACACCTGTGCTAAGGGAAATTACTTCACCCTCTGGACAATTCATGGTTCCTTCTATATCAGATCAGTACCGCGACAATCGTGGTAGAAGTTTGGGAATCAGTTTACAGATTCCAATTTTTAATGGTCTGTCAACTCGTTCAGCAATGAAGCGTGCTGTAATCAATCGTGAGATTGCAGAAATTTCTTTCAATGAAATCAGCAATACATTAAGACAAAATGTGGAGACAGCATACAATAATGCGCTCGCTGCGATTAAAACGTACCAGTCGACGGAGAAGCAAGTGAAGTCTCGCGACGAAGCTTTCCGTATGGCCAGGCAGCGATATAATTTAGGAGCTGTAAATTTTGTGGACTACCAAGTGGCTGAAAATAATTTATTTCAAGCGGAATCAGATTTACTTCGTGCTAAGTACGATTTTATTTTCCGTAAGAAACTCCTGGATTTTTATCAAGGATTACCACTCGATTTCTAATTTCAACTTATCAAGTAATTTTCCAATGGCAAAACAAAAGAAAAAATCAAACAAGGTATTGTATAGCATTATAGGTGCCGTGGCACTCTTAATTTTATTGCTCATTATTGGAAGATCGCAAGGGTGGATTGGTAAGCCTAAGACGATTGAAGTTGAGTTGGCAAAAGCAAAAAATACATCGATCACAGAAAAAGTCAGTGCATCGGGTACAGTACAACCAGTGATTGAAGTGAAACTGGCGCCTGAGGTTTCTGGTGAAATCATTGAGCTTAATGTTGAAGATGGCGACTCTGTTAAATTGGGTGATGTTTTAGTGAAGATCAGACCAGATGTTTGGAGAAGTCAGTTAGAGAGATCAGAGGCGGCTTTGAATCAACAAATGGCAAATGTTGAATCCTCGAAGGCTAATTTATCACGAGCACAGGCTACTTTTATACGAGCGGAGCAGGAATACAAAAGGCAGGAAAAACTCTGGAATGAAAAAGTAATTTCTGAATCGGACTGGCAACTTGCCCAGCAGAATTTTAAGATCGCCACCAATGATTTAAAGTCTGCAGAGCAGTCTCTTGAAGCTGCTAAATATGTTGTGAATAGCACGGAAGCAGGAGTTAGGGAATCTCGTGAGAATGTCAGAAAAACAACGGTAAATGCGCCAATGAAAGGGATAATTTCAAAATTGAATGTTAAAAAGGGGGAACGCGTCGTGGGTACAGCTCAGATGGCAGGTACGGAAATGATGCGCATTGCTGATTTGAATAAAATGGAAGTGCGCGTCAATGTAAATGAAAATGATATAGTACGAGTGCATTATAGTGACTCCGTTATTATTGATGTTGACGCTTATGGAAACACAGGAAAGCAGTTTAAAGGAATTGTTACCAACATTGCCAATACAGCCCGAGATAAGCAATCCACTGATGCAATTACAGAATTTGAAGTACGTATCCTGATCTTGCAGTCATCTTACGAAGATTTGATTAAATCAGGAAATCGCTACCCATTCCGCCCTGGCATGACAGCAAGTGTTGATATTATCACCACACGAAAGGAAAATGTTTTATCTGTGCCATTGGCTGCCGTAACCACGCGAAGCCCAGACGATAAGAATAATGGAAATCCAGAAATGGATAACGATAATAATAACAAAAGAACCGTAACCGATTCCAGTAAACCCAAGGCAGAAAAGAAAGAAGACAAAGTTGTTGTTTTCATCAATGAGGGTGGGGTTGCCAAAATGAAAGAAGTTAAAACTGGAATTAGTGATTATGATAATATTGAAATCATTTCCGGAATAACAGATAGTGTGGAAGTAATAACCGGACCATTTTTGGTGGTATCTAAACGATTAAAGGAGGGAGATAAGATAAGCCTGAAAAAAGAAGATAAGAAAAAGGATGAGGATGCCGATAAGAAGTAATTCTTTAAACTAATAGTTGTCCAAGCAAGCCTGTCTTATAAAAGATGGGCTTTTTTTATACTATCTTTAGAATATGATAAAACATCCATGGCATGAAGTATCGCCCGGATCTCAACCTCCGGAGTTTATCAACGGTATTATTGAAATAGCCGCAGGGATGCGCACCAAATATGAAGTGGACAAGGAGACCGGATTGCTAAAGTTGGACAGAGTGCTGTATTCATCCATCATTTATCCGGCTAATTACGGTTTTATTCCTCAATCACTTGGTGATGATCTTGACCCCCTGGATGTGATGATCTTGTGTCGCGAACCGATTCAGCCGTTATGTCTGGTGCCTTGTCGGGTTATTGGGGTGATGCAAATGATTGATCAAGGGTTGGAAGATGACAAAATACTGGCAGTAGCGGAAAATGATGCTAACACCCGGCATTTAAATGATATCCATGAATTGGCTGGTCATTTTAAACTTGAATTAAAAGAGTTTTTCGAAAGCTACAAACGATTGGAGAATAAGACAGTAACTGTCCCTGATTTTCAGTCTAAAGAGGTAGCCCTTGAAGTTGTGAGCAGGGCAATAAATTTTTATAAATCCAAGTACTAGTTCAGCATTGTGGCTTCTCAAATTCAGTCTTTCCTAATCATTCAGACTGCTTTTATTGGCGATGTTATTCTTGCCACGGCCTTGGTGCAGAAGCTTAGAAAATCGCATCCTCAGGCTCAAATTGATTTTTTGCTTCGTAAGGGCAATGAAAATTTGCTAACAGGAAATCCAAATATTCGTAATGTCATTATCTGGGATAAGAAGCAGGGGAAAATTAAAAATCTGTTTAAACTAATCTCCCAGGTGAGAAGTATTAAATACGATGCTGTCATCAATGTGCATCGCTTCTTTAGTTCCGGATTAATCACCGCGTTATCAGGAGCCAGAATAAGAGTTGGGTTTAGTAAAAATCCATTGTCTTTTTTATTCACCAATCAGGTGAGGCATGATCTGGATTCGAACCTTCATGAAACAGACCGCAATCAGAAGCTGATTGAATTTATTACGGACAGCAATCCGGAATTGCCAAGATTATTCCCTTCTGAAAAGGACTATGAAAAAGTGAATTCATATCGGGTAAGTGATTATGTATGCTTAGCCCCGACCTCAGTATGGTACACAAAGCAACTGCCCGAAGACCAATGGATTTCTTTTATTGATTCCATTCAATCCAGAGTTAGTAAGGTCTTTTTGTTGGGAGCACTATCGGACCGACCTATTTGTGAACGGATAAAGAAACAAACTCATTACCAGCAGGTGGATAATTTGGCGGGTCAACTAAGTTTTCTGGAATCAGCAGCTTTGATGAAGGGAGCGATCATGAATTATGTTAATGATTCAGCGCCCATGCATCTTGCCTCATCCATGAATGCTCCTGTTGCAGCCATCTTTTGTTCAACCACGCCATCATTTGGATTTGGTCCCTTATCAAAAAAGTCATTTATTATTCAAACTTCCGAAAAGCTGGAATGCCGCCCTTGTGGGTTGCATGGCCATAGGAGATGCCCGCAAGGTCATTTTAAATGCGCAAATACAATCTCTGTGCAGGCAATGTTAGCTTGCCTGGATAGTTAATAATCAGAAATTTTTTAAGTGTTCGTAAACCAGATGCATTGGCATACCCATTACTGTGAAATAGGATCCGTGAATTTTTTTGATGGCTACCAGGCCAATCCAATCCTGTGCCCCGTAAGCACCCGCCTTGTCGTATGGCTTGAATTGATCTACATAAAATTCAATCTCTTCTTGGGTCAATATTTTGAAGGTTACCTCAGTTTGATCATCAAAACAATCCATCTTCTCTTTACTGAACAGGCAGACTCCGGTAATAACGGTGTGAGTCTGACCACTTAATTTGGTCAGCATTTCAATGGCTTCATTGCGATTGAGTGGTTTATTTAGAATTTCTTCTTTTAGAATAACAACCGTGTCAGAAGAAATTACGATTTCATCGAATAACATGTCTTCAAATACCTTTGCTTTTTTTTTTGCGAGGTACTTTGGAACTAAATGGATGGCTAAATCCGGGGGAAATGATTCATCAATATCCGGCGATAGTGCCCTAAAAGTAAATCCAGCTTCCTTCATCAGATATTGTCTGCGCGGCGAACTAGAAGCGAGAATAAGCGGGCGATTGAAATTCATCTTCATTAATTGAACTGAATAAATATCCACAAATTACTTTTGGATAGAAATAAGTGGACTTTTGAGGCATGGTATAACCACTATGGCAGACCTGCTTAACATCCTCAATGGAAATATCTTGCGTAATGATCGCCATTTGTGATTCACCTTTAATTACTTTGCTAAGGCATTCTGAAAAACTCCTGTCGAAGGAGATGTGTTCGGATTTACGTTGATCTCTACCCGGTATCTTTAATATTTTATTAATTATAAAATAGTGTACAACCGTTAAATCCAATTGCTTTATTTCGTCAGGGAAATTCCACTTCAGCTTAGTAATTGAATCAGGTTTTAATCTAATTTTTAGTGTCTTTTCTCTAAAAAGAATTCCAAATGTCCATTTCTTTCCTAAAATAATCTCATTAAGATCATGGGGATCCTCAATTTCTTTTACTTCAAAATCTTCATGGAGTTGATCAATGATTTTAGTTTCATCAAAGCCCGAAAAATTACTAATTAACCGATGCGTTGGTAATATCCGTAAATCACCTGCTTCCGTGTTGGTCAGATACATGAGATGGAAATTATACCCTTCATTACCGTTATGGTATGGGTTTTGGGTTTCTTTCTTCTTTTTATAGATCAGTGAACTCTCGAATCGATGATGACCATCGGCAAGGATAATCTTTTTGTCTTTGATAAAATCAATAAACCGCTGAATTATATCGGCATCATGAATGACACCAAGCACATCATGTACTCCTTGATAATCTTCACTTTCGTATATGGGATTGGTAATTGCTTCATCCATATATTTTTCTAAGGTAAATGTATCATCCGTGTAAAGACCATGAGTCGGACTTACGTGTAATTCTGTTTTTTCCAATAAATCAACCCGATCATCGACCGATTTAGGTATTGTATTTTCATGCCGAAGAATGATGTTTTCATCCCAGTCGTAAGTGCGTATATGAATGATAAAGCCTTTACGACAGTACTCCTTGGTTGATCCGGGTAACTTAAAAAACTGATAATAGATATAAATGGCAGGTAGTTTATCCTGTACGATCACACCTTCCTTTTTCCAGGATTGCAGCAAAAGCGAAGCTCTTGTTGCAGCATCAGGTCCACGCGGAACGGAAAGATGTATTGAGTTCAATGGATTTTGATAAAGCGATTTCCGTTGCTTTTCAGAAACTACATCAAACAAAGGTGAAGTTAGTGAGTCAATATCTTTTGCAAGGGAGTCATTATACCTCCAAGCCATTATCGGTCTTATTTCAGCCATTCGTTATTCGTTCAAACGATTTTTCTTCCAATTACTTACCGCAGAAGGTATGTTTTCAGATTTTATCATCAAGGGTTTCATTTCCGCTACTACCTGGGTCGCTAATACTGAAGCAATCATTTCTTCAACATTCATAGTCTCATCAACAAGAAACTCTGGTTTAAAATATTTTTCAACAAAATTGGTATCGAAATCTCCTGAACGAAAGGCGTTATGATTCATGACAAACTTGCAAAAGCCAAGCGTGGTTTCAAGTCCGGTAATTTCATATTCATCAATAGCACGGATTGTTTTTAGAATTGCCCTATCTCGTGTCTCATCATGACAAATCATTTTTGCGATCATGGGATCATAATAAAAGGGCACGGTCATACCTTGTTCAAAGCCGTCATCCACACGAATGCCATGTCCTTGTGGACGTTTGTATGTTTTTAAAGTACCTATATCAGGTAAGAAATTATTGGTTGGATCTTCTGCATATACCCGTACTTCAATGGCATGGCCACGAATTGACAAGTCTTCCTGTTTGAAGGGTAGTTTTTGCCCTTCCGCAATTTCAATTTGAAGCTTTACCAGGTCGAGACCGGTGATTTCCTCAGTGACAGGATGTTCCACCTGTAAGCGAGTGTTCATTTCAAGAAAATAAAAATTCATTTTATCGTCCACAATAAACTCAACGGTGCCGGCATTATAATAATTTGCGGCTTTTGCCACATTCACGGCAGCATTTCCCATTTTCTCACGAAGGGCCGGTGTTAAAATTGACGACGGAGCTTCTTCAATCACTTTTTGATGTCTTCGCTGGATGGAACATTCTCGTTCAAAAAGATGAATTACATTGCCATGTTGGTCTCCAAATATCTGGAATTCAATGTGGCGGGGCTGAGTAACATATTTTTCAATAAAAACGGAGCCATCACCAAAGGCGGATTTTGCTTCACTAATAGCACGCTCCATCTGTTCTTCAAATTCAGATTCGTTATTTACGATGCGCATTCCCTTTCCACCACCTCCCGCACTTGCCTTAATAAGTATAGGGTAGCCTATATCTGAAGCAATTTTTTTTGCATTTGAGATATCAGCAATAGGTTCTGTGGTGCCAGGTACCAAGGGGACATTAAATTTTTTAGCAGCCGCTTTGGCGGCAAGCTTACTGCCCATAAGTTTGATCGATTCTGGCGAGGGACCAATGAAAATCAGACCTGCCTTTCTAACACTGTCGGCAAAGTCTTCATTTTCGGACAAAAATCCGTAGCCCGGATGAATTGCATCTGCATTAACCAGCCTGGCCGCATTGATAATCTTGTTAATGACTAAATAAGACTCTGAAGAAGCAGGGGGACCAATACAAATTGCTTCATCAGCAAATCGAACATGCAATGCATTACGATCAGCCTCGCTAAACACCGCAACGGTTTTTATTCCCATTTCTCGGGCACTTCGCATGATCCTAAGCGCGATTTCTCCTCGATTAGCGACCAGCAGCTTCTTTATTTTATTCATATCTTTTCGTAAATACAATGCTAAGGATTAGTTGTAAACCGCAAAAGTTAGCTTTTTTAAAGTTCTTATACAGTGTGCGTTTATTTTTCTATTTTTGCCGCAATTTTGCTCGATAATCAGCAGGTTTTGATAGCTTGATACAGCAACGACAAATGTTCACCTAAAACTACCTAATATAATGGTCGACTTATTTGAAAAATTAAAGATGGAGGCTGGCCCATTGGCCAAATATTCACACCTTCCTGATGATTATTTCTTCTTTCCCAAGTTGGAGGGTGAGATTGGTCCGCGCATGAAGTTTAATGGAAAAGAAGTATTAAACTGGAGTTTAAACAACTATCTGGGATTGGCGAATCATCCAGAAGTTAGGAAGGCTGACGCTGATGCCGCTGCAAAGTATGGGCTCGCTTCTCCTATGGGTGCACGAATGATGTCTGGTAACTCTGTTAATCACATTGAATTGGAAAAACAATTGTCTGATTTCGTGATGAAGGAGGATACCATGTTACTCAATTATGGCTACCAGGGTGTTTTCTCTATTATTGATGCTTTGGTTGATCGTAAAGATGTTATCGTTTACGATTCTGAATCACATGCATGTATCATTGACGGAGTTCGCTTGCACATGGGTAAAAGGTTTGTTTACCCACACAATAATATGGAGAGCCTTGAAAAACAGCTTCAGCGGGCTACCAAACTTGCCAATGAAACAGGAGGGGGAATACTGGTTATTACAGAAGGCGTATTCGGTATGTCGGGTAATATGGGTGACTTAAAGGGTATAGTTGAACTAAAGAAGAATTATAATTTTCGCTTATTCGTAGATGATGCTCATGGATTTGGCACTATGGGAGCAACCGGAGCAGGAGTAGGTGAGGAACAAGGGGTTCAGGATCAGGTTGATCTTTACTTCTCAACATTTGCAAAATCAATGGCAAGCATTGGTGCATTTGTGTCTGGCGATAGAAAAATTTTGAAATATCTCCGTTATACGGTCCGCTCACAGATTTATGCGAAATCTTTGCCTATGCCTTTAGTAATGGGTGCATTAAAGCGACTTGAGTTGGTTAAAAAACATCCGGAATTAAGGGCTGACTTAAAGAAGATAATGGCCGCAATTAAGACCGGTCTGAAGGATCGGGGTTTCATGATCAATCCGACGCAAACACCCCCTACACCAGTTTTGTTCAAGGGAGGAGTGGGTGAGGCTGCGAATATGGCTATGGATTTACGTGAAAATAGTAACATTTTCTGCTCTGTAGTTATCTATCCGGTGGTGCCAAAAGATGTAATTATGTTCAGAATCATCCCAACTGCCGCTCATTCCTTATCAGATGTTGAAGAGACGCTAAATGCCTTTTCTGCGTTAAAAACGAAGCTTGATAGCGGTTTTTATCGCAAAGAGGAACTTGTTTCAGTGACTAAAATCTAAAAAAATGGGTTTTTGGCTTGTTTTTAAAGGTTTTTAGTTAAATTGGCATTAGAAATCAATTATTAAATTTTAAACATCCGATAAAAATGAAAAAATTTGAAGAACTAAAGACTCTGATTGCATCTCTTGAAGCCGATGCAGATAAGTTCTACAACAAAGGAAATAGTGCTGCTGGTACCCGAATTAGAAAGGGAATGCAAGACCTAAAAAATGCAGCTCAGTCTATTCGTGCAGAAGTACAGGAATTGAAGAACAAGACCAGTAACTGATCACGAACTGATAATTAGTTAAAAAGGGCTGAATCAAAAGATTCAGCCCTTTTTAATTATAAGGTTTTGTAAAGTCTGTCAATTTTCTTTTTAAGACCTTCGGACGCTTCCACAAGGGGTAATCTGACATTGGGATTACATATGCCCATTAGAGATAAAAGATATTTGACACCTGTTGGGTTGCCTTCCTCATACATGGGGCCGTTGATATCAATGATTTTGAATTGGGCTGCTTGAGCCTTTTCAGATTTACCTGAATTATAACTGTCTTTGATGTTTTGAAAAACCTTGGGCAAAGCATTCGCCAGAACCGATATAATTCCAACCCCACCCAGGGCGTAAATAGGAAGGGTTAACATATCATCACCTGAAATTAGCATGAAGTCTTTTGGTTTTTCTTTCATTATTTTCATGCATTGTTCAAGGTTGCCCGAAGCTTCCTTTATTCCAATAATCTTATTTAGGGTTGCAAGCAGTAATGTTGTTTGAGCAGTCAGGTTAGATCCTGTCCGACCTGGAACATTGTATAAAATGATGGGAATAGGTGAAACTCGTGCAATTGACTTGAAATGTTGAAAAATTCCTTCCTGCGATGGTTTATTGTAGTATGGGCTGACGGATAAAATAGCAGTGACCCCGGAAAGGTCAGTTGTTTTGATTTCATCCAGCACGCTTTTCGTGTTGTTGCCACCAATTCCATAAACGATGGGTAAATTTTTGGTGTTATGCTCTACAACGAATTTTAAAACATTTTTCTTTTCTTCTTTGCTTAATGTTACGGATTCTCCCGTTGTACCCATGACAACAAAATAATCTACCCCCTTGGCGGTATGGATCAATAATTTTTTAAGTGATTTAAAATCAATTTCACCTTCTTCATTAAATGGCGTAACTAATGCCACCCCAGTGCCAAAAAGCTGTCTCATTATCGCATCTGACTTGTATAATTATACATCGATTCAATTAATCCTTCGATTGTTCCGTTTTGTTCAATCATCATTTCAAAATAGGGACTTTCTGCCTCATGGAACTTTCCAACTCTGCAGTGTGCTTTGCTTCTTGCTAACAGGTGCAAAACTAATGGATTTGATTCCTTATCAATATAAAACAGGTAATCAAAAGGAGTTTCAGCAAATTGCAAAGCGTTTGAGGCAGTCAATTCTCCCCAAAAGGAGATATCCTTAGCGGTAAAAAAGTCAAATTTAAATTCATGATTGATTTTCTTTTCTGGAAGGAATTCCAGGATCTGTACTTTCTTTCCGTCCCGTTCTAGCTGCTGAATTAACTCCTTTACGGCATTATGTTTACTCTTGTCTTCTACCGTAAATATTATTCCTATCCGTGAAATTTGCTTATAGGGATTGCTTGCCCGGGCTGTTTTATTTTTTTTAAGTGCGGCTTGAGTCCGCAAATTCAGAAAGAGCATTTTAAACATGATCGAAATCTAAGAAAGTATCTTCACACTTGAATCTAATTTTTACCCACTAATCATTAAGCAAACCTTGAAATTCTTGTTCCGATATTATTTTTACTCCCATTTTTTCTGCCTTTTCCCTTTTTGCTGGCCCCATATTTTCACCAGCTAACAAATAGTCGAGTTTCCCTGATACAGAAGAAAGCACTTTTCCACCATGAGAAATGATCACTTCTTTTAGTTCGTCACGGTCATATTTTTGAAATACCCCAGATACAACAAAAGATTTTCCCTCCAACACATTACTCACAAGAATGGGTTCTTGTTGTGTGGATTCAAATTGCAGGCCAGCCCTTTTTAACCGGTCTATTTCTTTCAGGTTTTCTTTATCGTTGAAAAAATCAACAACACTTTGTGCGATTTTCTCACCTACCTCAGGTGCCTCTAATAAGTTTTCATAAGATGCTGATGATAATCCATTAATGTTCTTGAAATGCCGGGCTAATTTTTCGGCAACCGTTTTACCCACATAACGAATACCGATACCAAACAACACATTTTCAAATGGTTGTGATTTAGATTGTTGAATTCCCTCCAACATATTTTGTGCAGACTTGTCTTTAACTTTTTCAAGCTTAAGCAAATCTAATTTGGTTAGGTCGTACAGATCAGCTGCTGTTCTGATCAATCCAAGATCAAAAAGTTGTTTAATGGTCTGTTCGCCCAGCGAATCAATATCCATCGCTTTACGCTGAATGAAGTGTTCTATGCGTCCTTTGATTTGTGGAGGACAACCTTTTTCGTTGGGACAGTAGTGGTTTGCCTCTCCTTCTTTGCGGATTAATTCAGTATGACATTCAGGGCATCTGGAAATATAGTTTACCGGATGTAGGGAATCCTTCCTTTTTACGATGTCAACGCCCGTTACTTTAGGAATGATCTCACCTCCTTTTTCAACAAACACATAATCACCGATGCGCAGGTCAAGGCGTGCAATTTCATTCGCATTGTGCAAGGAAGCGCGTTTCACTGTGGTGCCAGCAAGAAATACGGGTTCTAATTCTGCCACTGGAGTAACCGCACCCGTACGCCCAACCTGGTAGGTGATTCCATTTAATCGGGTACTGATACTTTCTGATTTGTATTTATAGGCAATTGCCCAGCGTGGACTTTTGGCGGTGAAGCCTAATTGCTCTTGCTGGTCAAGGCTATTTACTTTAATAACGACACCGTCTGTATCAAGT
>JAHEMS010000026.1:2275-15563 GCA_024643595.1 Bacteroidota bacterium | reverse complement strand
AGGCCCAGTTCCTCCTGTTGCATCTATAGAGATGGCGCCATTGCTCGTATTACATCCGCTATCTGTAACGGTTATCACTGCTGCCAAGGTTGATCCAAATGGCTTTAAGACAACACTGGTTGACCGTTCGCAGCCATTTTTATCCTTCAATTTTAATTGATAGGTTCCGGCACCAAGACCTGTGAAATCTGCCGTGCTAGCATATGCTTTCGCATCAAGTGCATATTGAAACGGTCCTTCTCCACCTACAGCCGTTGCAGTAATTTTACCATCGTTTGCCGTACAGGAGGTCGGATCGATAGCACTGAAACTCAAGGCAAGATTGGAGGCAGTACAATCTACAGGGCCTGGATCATCACTGCTGGAACAACTCATGTACATAAATAACGATCCCCATACTACAAGTTTTATTAATCCTTGCTCACTGATGCATCTCATAACTCTTTATTAATTGATTTTATACTTAAGACCCATAAAAACGCCCATGCTTGATAACTTTACATCCCACTCACCAACACCGGCTAACGGTGCCTTTATAAATGGCTCCACCTGCAAATGAAATCGTGGTGCAACATGATACTGAACTCCGAATGAAATATTGAGCATCTTGAACCACTCATTATTTTCACCAGAGATATTGGAAGTGAAGTCGCGACTACCGGTAGGAGAATCAAATGTGTAGGTATAATCCTCTTCCAGCATGACATAGGAGGAAAGTCCAATGCTTCCATAGAACGAAGTCTTTTGTTGAGGGCGAAAACGATAGTATATATTTATGGGAATATCCAAAACCCTACAGGCACCTGCCATCCGATCCGCAGTGTATTTTCCATAGGTGAATTCGTTATCGGTAGCGTATCTCTTCATCGATAAGATTGTGCCGCTGGATATTGACCATCGCGTCGTCAGCTGATACTCAAAAAGCAATGCGTAATTGCTACCTGTTGTAGTTGCCGATCCGTGACTTATTGAAGAAACATCAGGTGATGCCAGTAGGCGCAAATAAAATGAGTGATCATCTTTTTTGTTAGCGTTTGATTTCTCCTCAGCAACTGATTGAGTCGTGTCCTCTATCACTTCAATCAGTTTGCTTTGCGAGGAGTCAGGTAAAGGGTCTGTCATCAAATCTTCACGTGCTACAACCTGCTTATTCTCCCTCGATGTGAAGGCGGTTTCATCGATCATATGATGATCTGTGTCCGCAATTTTGATGACAGTACCACTTTCCTTAGTGAAATCCAGATGTTGATTCGTATTTGATGTGTTTCCTTCTTCTGTGTTTTCCTGATGTAGCGTAAGCAGGCTTCCTATTGCAGGAGGTTTGCTGACGGCACTATGTTGAGATGGCGATGGATCCTGCTGAGTTGTTGTTTGCTTTTTTTTATCCTGATCTGCAAAAGTTGTATTCTTTTCTGACTGAGTTAACCGCTCACCATTGGCATTGATTGTTAACGGATTCGGTGAGCGAACGCTGTTGATATAAGTTCCTACCCAAATACCACCAGAAAAAATCATCAGACCAAAAAAAGCAAAAGACATCCATCTCTTCCAGAAGGTAGGTGCTGGCTGATCCAGCTTCGCTTTCATGGAATCCCAGGCAGCCTGATCAAAGGCTGGTTCGTAGCCTTCCGCAGCATTTTTAAAAACTGAATCGAGCTCCTGGTCAGTTAAATTTTTCATACGATATCTTATTCAATCCTTCCAACATTCTTCTCAAATTCTCCCTTGCTTTTAACAAATTGGATTTTGAAGTACCCGATGATATTTTTAAAAGCTTACCTATTTCCTCATGGGTATAGCCATCAATAACATATAAATTAAAAACTGTCCGGTATGCAGGAGATAGCTTCTGCACCAATCCAATCAGTTCCTCGTGCGATAGATCGGTAATGGCCTGTGGTTGTATCACCGATGAAAATACAGAAGCTAGGTTATCGTGCTGCTGATGTTTCAGTTCTTTACGATACTGATCAATTGATGTATTGATCATAATCCTTCTCATCCACCCTTTGAAAGCAGAGTCTGGATTGTATTGATCAATTTTTGCAAACACTTTCATAAAGCCATCGTTCACTACTTCTTTTGCTTCACTGATATTTCTGGAGTAGCGGGCACAAATACTCAAGGCATACGCATAATAATGCTGATAGAGCAGCCGCTGACTATCGCGATCTTTACGTTTGCAACCTTGAATTAGCAGGTGCATGAAATCTCCAGGTTTATCGGTTAAAAGAATCTTGAACAGGACGGAATAGAAAGAGAAAGGGTTGCCTTCGGTTTTAACAAGTTACAGAATTGAAAGCATGGACGGGTGGGCTATAAAAGAAAATCCCCAAAAGTCCTTGACTTTCGGGGATAATCTCGTCTATAGTTGGCTTTAATCTGTTACTAAGGTAGAATCCTTATTAAAAAAAGCAAACCTATGACCGATTTTTCTCGGAATAATCTGTTTAATGGCCATTTTTAGCGACTAATGGACACAGTAGAATCTCTTTTGACAGTATCCGGCTTCAGAAATTGATTTTTAATGCGCTCTTTAAGCTGAGGCTTTGATCCCGGAAAGGTGGTGCGAGATGAAATATCATAGCTCACATAAATAAGCATTGCAAAGAAAATGACGGCGACGATTAGGAATATTTTCTTCGTTGTTCGCATCAGCCAAAATTTAAAAAGGGGGCCATTCAAGCCCCCTTTAACTTAATAAGTAATACGGGATTACTTTAACTTCTTCGCAACAGCTTCGAATGCTGCAGGATGGTTCATGGCCAAATCGGCAAGTACTTTGCGGTTTAAATCAATGCCAGCCTTTTTGATTTTACCCATAAACTCAGAATAAGACATTCCATGCAGTCTTGCTCCGGCGTTAATACGTGCGATCCAAAGCGTGCGGAAATCTCTCTTCTTGGCTTTTCTATCACGGTATGCGTAGACTAAGCCTTTTTCAACTGCATTTTTAGCTACAGTCCATACATTTTTTCTACGACCAAAGTATCCCTTGGCTAATTCCATGACGCGCTTGCGTCTGGCACGGGATGCAACATTGTTTACTGAACGTGGCATAATTTTTAATTTTTGGCGTTGGCGGTCTTTTGTTTCAAAACACTTATGTGCCAATTACCGGGTTAAACATATATCCGCCACCTGGCGGACGAACCAAATAAATCCGACTTGACGGATTAAACCAGATAAGGAAGCATTGGCTTCACGTTACTCTCATCAACCTTCTTAACGGTGGTAGCGTGTCCTAATCTTCTTTTCTGTTTAGTACCTTTCTTAGTCAGAATGTGTCTCTTATAAGCTTTCTTACGCTTAATCTTACCGGTTCCGGTAACCTTGAAGCGCTTTTTGGCTCCTGACTTTGTTTTTAACTTAGGCATTACTTATAAATTTAAAATCAACTAACTACTTCTTTCCCTTAGGCGCAACCATCATATACATGCGCTTGCCTTCCAATTTTGGCAGCTGCTCTACCTTGCCTAATTCTTCCAGTGCCTGGGCGAACTTCAATAATAGAATTTCTCCCCTTTCTTTATACACAATTGAACGGCCGGCAAAATGCACATATGCCTTAACTTTAGCTCCTTCCTTTAGGAAATTTTCGGCATGCTTCAATTTAAAATTGAAATCATGTTCATCCGTATTAGGGCCAAACCTGATTTCTTTCAAAACCGTTTTCTGTGCATTGGCCTTAATTTCCTTTTGCTTCTTTTTTTGCTCGTACTTGAACTTAGAGTAATCGATGACTTTACAAACCGGAGGATCTGCATTGGGTGAAATTTCCACCAAATCCAATCCCTGATCCTGGGCCATCTTTATGGCAGTTGAAGTCGGATAAACATCCACCTTTATATTTTCGCCAACCACCCTCACACGGGGGGCCAGAATGCGCTCATTAACGCGATAAGGTTCTTCTACTACTCTCCGCGGGCCCCTTACAAAAGGCCTTGGGCGGTTTCCACCTTGAAATATTGCCACTCTTTGGGTTTAAGTACTTACTATTTTTTAAATATTCCTGCCTGGTCCTTTGACAGGGCTGCAAATATCGCTCTTTTTTCTTTTTTTCAAAATTCAGATATCAAGATGGAAGAGAGAAATCCTTTGAAAAGGACGCAACAAAATCATTTAGATTCATTACCCCCTTGTCTCCTTCCCCATGCTTCCTCACGGATACCTTATTTTCAAGGACTTCCTTTTCACCGACCAAAAGCATAAAAGGGACCTTATTTATTTCCGCATCTCTTATTTTTCTTCCAATTTTCTCATTTCTATCGTCTAAAAAGCCCCTTATATCTGTTTGCTTAAGTATATCAAGAACCTGTTGGCCATATTCATTAAATCGCTCGGATATAGGTAGTACAGCAATTTGGTCAGGAGCTAGCCATAGCGGAAAATTGCCAGCGCAATGTTCGATAAGTACCGCTACAAAACGCTCCAAAGAACCAAAAGGCGCCCGATGAATCATTACCGGGCAATGTTTAAGATTGTCTGAGCCAATATATTCAAGTTCAAAACGCTGAGGAAGCTGATAATCTACCTGTATAGTGCCCAATTGCCAGCTTCGGCCTAGCGCATCCTTCACCATAAAATCTAACTTAGGGCCATAAAAGGCAGCCTCTCCCTTAACAGCCACTGTTTTTAGTCCACGTTCATCCGCTGCTTCCTGGATTTCCCTTTCGGCACGATCCCAAAGTTCATCGTCACCAATGTACTTTGCCTTATTTTCAGGGTCTCGCAGCGAAACCTGTGCAGTATAATTTTCAAATCCAAGTGATTTGAAAACAAACAGCACAAGATCAATGACTTTTATAAATTCATCTTTTACCTGATCAGGCCGGCAAAATATATGAGCATCATCTTGCGTAAATCCACGAACCCGGGTGAGCCCATGAAGTTCACCACTTTGCTCATAGCGATAAACGGTTCCAAATTCTGCATATCGGATAGGCAAATCTTTATATGATCTTGGTTTAACCTTATAGATTTCGCAATGATGCGGGCAATTCATTGGCTTAAGCAGGAACTCTTCATTCTCATCAGGGGTATGAATTGGCTGGAAAGAGTCTTTTCCGTACTTCTCATAATGCCCGGAAGTAACATACAATTGCTTACTGCCGATATGGGGTGTTACCACAGGTTCATAACCAGCACGAACTTGTGCCCTTCGCATAAATTGTTCCAGCCGCTCACGCAGGATTGTTCCTTTGGGTAACCATAATGGTAAACCCATTCCCACTTTTTCCGAAAAGGCAAATAGTTCTAATTCTTTACCCAATTTTCTATGATCTCGTTTCTTCGCCTCTTCCAACAGGTGAAGGTATTCTTCCAATTCTTTTTGCTTGGGAAAAGTAATGCCATAAATACGTTTGAGCATTTTATTCTTTTCATTACCCCGCCAATAAGCTCCAGCGACACTCAACAGCTTTATTGCTTTGATCGGACCCGTTGATGGGATATGTGGCCCCCGACAGAGATCAACAAAATTACCTTGCTGATAGAATGTGATTGATCCATCGGAAAGCCCATCAATCAACTCTAATTTATAGGGGTCATCCTTTTTAGTGAAGTATTCCAAAGCCTCCTGCTTGGAAACATCACTTCTCACAAACTGGCTATTGGTTTTGGCTAGCTCTGTCATTTTCTTTTCAACGGCAACCAGCTCTTCATCACCAAAAGGAATTTCTCCTAAATCAACATCGTAATAAAATCCATTTTCAATAGGAGGACCTATACCAAACTTTACTCCCGGATAAAGTGCTTCCAGCGCCTCAGCAAAAAGGTGTGCGGAAGAATGCCAAAAGGCATATTTTCCACCTTTATCATTCCATGTAAAAATTTTAATTGCCGAATCAGCATAAATTGGTCTGCTTAAATCCCAGATTTCACCATTTACCTCTATTGATAATGCATTACGGGCCAATCCTTCACTGATACTTTGAGCTATTTCAATTCCTTTGACTCCCAAAGGATAGTCTCTGGATGATCCATCTGGCAATGTAATTTTCACAACACTCATCTAATAAGAATTTTGGACTGCAAATATGGCGTTTTCCTCGCTTGTTTTAACCATCAAAAATGGAAAAAGAGAGGTTACAATTGTATTTGCGCTGTAAACAAGACGCCAAATTTGCGGGCTCTTTCATTATCGAGGTAGGACAAACGATGAACGAAATCAACCCGTAGAAATTTGAAAATATTTTCCACACCGTATCCCAATTCAACATAAGGCTTTCCGTTGGTAAAAAATCCTGCTGGCAATGTTGGCGTAACGCCATCGGGCATTACCGTTGATATCAAATTCTGATTTGACTGCCTGAGCCCACCTGTAATCACATTGGCGGTTGCCAGCAGTCTCCACTTCAGTTTGTTCAGCAACGGTATACGATTTAACAGAAATCCTTCCAGGTACTGGCGATATTGTAAAGAAGCAAAGTGGTCACTGACAAATTCACCATAGTTCATCAGGTTATACGTCAGCGAGGTATAGAAAAATGATTCATTACCAAGATGCAAGGATAGTAATGGATAAGGCAATGTATTAAACACGTATTCACCGGTGAGCGTGAGATAACCCGCTCCCAGCGGACCCGTCTTTATTCTCTTGCTGAGATTTAGCCTTAACTTATCATAATCAAAATCGCTACCAAAAACACCTGAAACCCCCCTGGTATATTTCAAGGAAATGACAGGCCATTTGTTGGCTCCTAAACTTACCCTGTCATTGTCATCGATCAGGAAAACTTCATCCCTGGCATATCGGGACTCAATAATTACTTCAGATGTTTGAAAGGTACTTTTTATATCTGCTGGATCAGCTGGGCTGTTATAGGCGAAATCAAAAGTAGGATTGAAACTCCAGTTTCTGAACGCTATCCGTTGTGAATAGCCTTTGAACAATTCACGCTGGATAGACGCTCTGTATTCATCCGTATAATACCCCCTTCTAAAATAACCCCAACGGGTTGCCGCAATAAATAGAGGATTATCAGCCAACGTTTCGTCATCTATACCAATTCTCGCCAAATCTCTCCGTGCCCTGAAGGAGACTGTCGTCCATCGGTTCCTGGAAAGTATGTGCTGAACACTGGCCATGTATTTAAATCTTTCATCATTAAAACCATAGGCACCCTGTAAGTGATAGACCCACTTTTTGCTGTATTTATAATTTGTTTTAAAGCCTGCCTGCATCCGAATGCCTTCAATGTTATTCCAGGTAACTGTGCTTAGATAAGGACCGACATCGACTTTGCCTACGGTATAATATCCATCCACTAATACTTTAATGATATCCGTATAGGTTTTCACCACCGGAATATTCTTTAAGGTATCAATCATCCGGTAAACACTCTTTTCTGTTTCACTAAGCGGTTCATGCCGAAGGGTATCCCAATACTTATCATCCTCATACATGCGGAAATCTTCGGCCGTTTCTATGGCACGATCATAAAACACAGGATCGTATGGTTTATTGACTACAATATTCTTATTGCTCGTATAGAATTTTGCAAGCATGCCAGCATTGTTTTTACCCAGTTCACCCACATCAATTAGTACGCGATTTTTTATCGGGACCCAGGCCCCTAATTCTGTCTTTACTAATTCCTGCTGCAGCCGGATCTTTTCGATAAAATTAAGGTTAGCCTGAGCCCCCATGATGGCATCAATTTGCTTTAATGCATATTCCTTTTTAGTGATCCACATGGTTCCCGTGAAAGCAAGGTCCTGAGGGCTTTTCGGAAAGAAATCCAGGCGGTAGCAAAAATCTTCACCGAGGAATAAACTATCGGTTAGATCATATTCGTAATACATTCGCCAGCCATCGGCAATCGGTGAAACAAACTCTTTGGTAAGGATGCTTAGCCAATTCTGATAAAAATTATATTCTTGAAAAGACGAACCCACCATTTGAGTAACCGTGGAACCATCTTCAACCCCCACCCCGCTGACTTTTGTTTTCAGCAGCTTCTCTTTTTTCAACGAAGGAGCATCCCGATAGTAAATTTTTGAAACACTTTCTGTGATGAAAAGCGGCAAGATAGGCTTCCCGTCTTCACCGGCAATTCGCTCAACACTGTCCAATACCTGCGTAATTTTTTTTACAATTTTCTTTTCGCGGAATTTATCTGATATGTTATCGACATCCACTTCAATTTTTGTGTAGGTATCATATTCATAAGCCGATAATTTTCTCTTATCGTTATTATTTTTATTGCGTACTACATTTCTCAATACATCAAAGGCAGGATTCTCGCCTGCATAGACGATCACTTCCTGCAATCCAATCATCTCTTCAATCAATTGAAAATTGATTGTTTGCTTAGTGCCCTTCATGACCGCTTTCGATCTGGGCTTGTAGCCTACATAAGTAGCAGTTAACGAATCGGTCGAATTGGTGGACCGTAATGTGAAATTGCCATCAAAATCGGTGGTTGTACCAATCGTTGTTCCTTTGAAAACAAGGTTGACAAATGGAAGAGGATCCCCCGAAGCAGCATCTGTAACCTTGCCCTGAACGATGGTTTCCTGTGCAAGCGCAACAATGTTGAAGATTAACAATGCTAAACCGAAGAATACTTTAACAAATTGATAAATGGTTATTCTCACAGCATCAAAACAAATACAAAATTAAGCATTTATACGGAGGAGGAATGAAAAGGTGGATAACCCCAGATGTTTTGTTTAAAATCAAAGACCAAGTGGTTCTTTATCACCTAAATGACGTGGTTCAGTGCGCAAAATATAAAGGTCTAGAATAGCTTTCGTACGCGCTAAATATTCACGAAAGTAAATCTGCAATGAAATATCTTGTGTGGGTTCCTGGGCTACCAATGCCACTGCATTCATATGGTAAAAGTTACTGATAAACAGCGCCCGATAACTATGAAAGGGCTGTGTAATAATAATGATATTACTTTGACCAAAGACTTCTTTACATCGAACAATCGAATCCAATGTTCGAAGACCGGCATTATCAAGGGTAATGGCGGATGCTGGAACACCTAATTTCATCAATGCTTTTTTCATCTCCAATGGCTCATTATAATAACGGGTTCGGTTGTCTCCGCTTAATATAAAGTGAACAACCTTCTTGTTATTGTAAAGGTTCGCCGCAGTAGCTATTCGATTTTCAAAAAATGGATTAGGAACACCACTGATCATCCGATGACTGGTGCCCAAAACCAGGGCCACACCACCTGCCTTTAATTGTTGCTGGTCATTTAATACGTTGGATCGAGTACTTAAAATAACCCATAGGTTGGACGAAATAATAAGAATTATTAAAATGGAAACAGCCATAGCTGCTCCTTTCAAGATTCGTTTCCACAGATTCATTTACGCCAGATTAAAGCCGTTGTAAATTACGCAATTGATTTCAGAAATTCCTTTTCCATAATTTCTGCGTTTCTCACCATTTTCTTTAACCACCGGAGTCTTATCTCATCCTTCTCACCGTCTGCTAATTCCCAGTTCACCTCAGTTTGACGTAATGCAGGCACTAAGGCATTTAGACAAATGGCCGCGCTGACAGAAATATTCAGACTTTCGGTAAAGCCATACATGGGAATCCTCACTTTAACGTCAGCATGTTCAAGAGCATATGACGACGTTCCACGTAATTCATTGCCCATTACAATAGCCAGTTTATCCGACACCGATATATCATAAATTGAAATTCCTTCTGGTGCTGGATCAGTCACTGCAATCTTGTAGCCTGCCGCCCTTAAATGGGTAAAGCATGCTTCTGTATTATTCCTTGCTTTGCCTTTATGCCTGATCAAATCAACCCATTTGTACGAACCTTTAAGCACCCTGCGGTTGACCATATATTTACTTCCATTTTCTATGATATGCACATCTTGAATTCCCATGCACTCACACGTTCGAATAACCGCGCTGGCATTCTGTGACTGATAAATATCTTCCAGCACCATGGTAATATGACGGGTTCGCTGATCCAATACCCTTTCCAAAAAATCCTTTTTGTGATCGCTGATAAAGCGGGATAGATACTCGCTCAGTTGGTTGATTTTATCTTTTTCCTCCATGAACTATTAAGAATGCGGATGATTAAGAACCTAAAGTACAGAAAGATGAATGACTCAAAAAAATAGGTTGATTTTTTGGCAACGGCAATCAATAGTTGTCCGGTATAATAAAGAAAATCAACAATCGGCACCACCTATAAAACCAAAGAAACTGTGAATCGGGTAGCTATTCTGCTCTTCGATTTTAAGACCCACAACTTTTGAGTAGCATATTTTTTGTACTTTTGAGGTTGATTATAGTTGAAGATGCTTAAATCTGTTGTTTTTACAGGTCTTTTCTTCCTTACTGCTTACTCATATGGTCAACTTGATGGTATTTTGATACCTCAGTCACCTTATAGTCATGAGCAATCGATAATTATTTCTGAATTATCAAAAAGTTTCATTTCAGAATCTCCAATCGTACATACACAGCAGGTAGAAGATTCCTGGAAAAAGTGGACCATTATTGAAAATTTTAGGTTTGGTAAAGATCGCGGTAACCTTCCCATGATAACTGATCTTGATGCGCTGCATCCCTATTTCCGCGACAAAGTGAGTACACTTATTTCACTTTGCAAGGCCAAAGGAATTCAATTAGCCATCGTTGAAAGTTATCGCACTCATGCCAAGCAAAATGAATATAAGGCAATGGGTAAAGGTTATACCCGATCCGGAGGTGGAAAATCCAAACATCAATATGGGCTTGCCATTGATGTGGTGCCCATGGTTGATTCTGTAGCCCAGTGGGACAATCCCAGGCTTTGGCGTAAAGTGGGGAGCATTGGCGAACAATTGGGCTTGCGCTGGGGAGGAAGATGGAAAAGCTTATATGATCCAGGACATTTTGAGTGGACTGGTGGCCTGACAAGTTATCATCTCTCGCAGGGAAAGTGGCCACATGTTCCCAAAGCAACACAATACCCTTGCCTGGAAGAGGAACTTATTCAACTTACCGATGATTGGAATGCCTGGGAGATCGAACAGTCTTCGATTACCAGAAAAGAAACCTCATCTGCAAAGATGAATTGAGACATTACCTCATCGCGAAGGAAAAACCAACGAAATTTGAATCACAATTCATATCGGTCAATCCTTTAACACCCGCATCTCTACTCTCCTGTTTTTTGCTCTTGCTTCCTCCGTATTTTCACGGGCCACCGGTTGCGAACCACCATATGCTTTGGTCATTACCCTTTTCTTATTTATCCCTTTCGAAATAATATACTTCTTCACCGCGTCTACGCGTTGCTGTGAAAGTTTGATGTTTGCCTGCGGATTTCCAACATTGTCGGTATGGCCTTCCAACTGAATTTCTACTTTCGGGCTATCTTTCATCATGGCCACCAATTCATCCAACTCTTGAAATGACTTTGGATTTATCACTGCTCTGCCCTGATCAAAAATCAAGTGATCGAGCACCACGGTTCCTCCTTTTGACGATAACGAAATGTCGCGTGTGATAATGTTGTTAACTGCTTCTTTTGGATCGATAATGACTGTATGTGGGATATATCCTTCCGCTTCCGCGGTGATTTGATACTTAGCCGAACCAAATATGGTGAACGAATACGTGCTGTCATTGAACGAACCCGAAATGCCACCCGTAGGATAACTGTGATACATGATCTTTGATTTCAAAAATTTTCCACGCACGGCATCCTTCACCTCTCCTTTAACCGTAATAGTCTGAGCAAATCCCGCGTGTGCAAGTAATACAAGAAAGTAAATAGGCAGCTTTTTCATTTTGCAAATCAGCTAAAAAGAAAAGGAACTACCAACCCGAAGTCGATGATTGAACGTCATATCCAATCAACTACGACAATGATAGCATGGACATCGCTATTACGAAAACAGCGAAGTTCTCTTAACCACTCATCATGTAATCGTTGAAATTGTAATGGATTATTTGCAGATTTAGATTGAATAGACTTTTGCGCTAATCAATCGTAAACAACCACCAAAAATTACTTACCATGAAATATAGCTTACTTCTAATCGCACTTATCTGTTTTAAATCAGTATCTGGACAGGTCCCTTCTGCCGAAGTACAAATTAAATCTGCCGTGCTCGCGGCACCGGAAGACAAGCGTGCAGACGCTACAGTCTATGGCTATAATGCAAAAGGTGAATTTGTAGTCCTTAGAAAAGGTACCAATGAGATGATTTGCCTTGCCGATAATCCAAAACAAAAAGGGTTTAGCGTGTCATGTTACCATAAAGATCTTGAGCCATTCATGGCGCGGGGAAGAGAATTGAAAGCGTCCGGAAAAACTACCCAGGAGACATTTGATATACGCGAAGAAGAAGCTAAATCAGGAAAGCTGGTAATGCCTAAGCAAGCATCCAACCTACAAGTTTTTTCAGCACCTGATGAAGCCTTTAATTCAGCGACCGGAGAGGTCACCAATGGAAAATTCCGCTATGTGGTTTATATTCCCTGGGCTACTGCTGCCAGTACGGGTCTTCCGACAAAACCTGAAGCGCCAGGTATGCCCTGGATTATGAATCCCGGAACACACCGTGCTCATATTATGATTGACCCTCCAAGTAAAGATTAATGAAATAATATTGGTGTGGTGTCAAAGATGCAGAAGACCTGTCCGCTTTCGGTTGATTTCACATTTCTAATCATGAGCTTCAACTTAAATAAATAATACCATAATGCGCGCTCTAATCTTCATCTGCTTTCTGCCACTGTTGGGCTTTTCACAAAATCTGATTTCCGGCGGAAAGTTGAAGCCAGAGCAAGCCATCATGGACATCCGGCATTATACGATTAGCCTGGATGTTGACCCCGAAAAAAAATACATTAAAGGTTTTACTGAAATTGATTTGATCCTTACACAAACCTCGGAAAATCTGCTATTTGATTTCTGGCATGGGCTCCAGGTGAAGAAAGTATTTGTCAATGGTAAAGAAAAATCTTTTCTGCATGGGGAAGATGATCTCATCCGCATCGCTCAGCATTTACCGACCGGCAAGGTGAAAGTAAAAATTGATTATGAGGGTACACCCGGTGTATCCTTGCGCCCACCATGGACAGGCGGTTTCCAATGGGACAAAGACAGCCAGGGGAATCCATGGGTAGCCATTACCTGTCAGGGTGAAGGTGGCAAGATATTCTTCCCTTGCAAGGATCATCCCAGTGATGAACCAAACGAAGGTGCCGATTTATTTATTACAGTGCCCAAAGGATTAGTGGCTGCCGGCCCCGGCATGCTGATAAAACAAAAGACGAGCAAAGACAAAACTACCTTTCACTG
>JAHEMS010000026.1:0-2265 GCA_024643595.1 Bacteroidota bacterium | reverse complement strand
CAAATACAAAAAGGTAAGCCGCACCTATACGACTATAAACGGCACTGTTGTACCCATGGACTTTTATGTGCTTGAAGAAAACGAGGATAAGGCGATGTACGAACTTGATCTGATGGCCAATGCGACCCGCATTCTTGAAAAATATTTTGGCGAATACCCATGGGCCAAAGAAAAGATAGGCTTATGCGAAACACCCCATTTGGGGATGGAGCATCAGACGCTAATTGCCTATGGCAATAAGTTCAAGTATACTAAAGTTGGGAACCAGGATTTCGACTGGTTGCTGGTGCATGAGTTTGGTCATGAATGGTGGGCCAATAAGGTAACGAACCGCGATTGGGCACACATGTGGATTCAGGAAGGTATCTGTACGTTTGCCGACGCGCTTCATATCCTTGAAATCGGTGGTGAACAGGAATACCTGAAGAGAATGCAGAGTACCGCCAGAGGCGTACAAAATAAATTGCCAATTGTGCAAGGCGATGAGATCGATACGGACCAGACCTATCATGGTGACATCTATGGGAAGGGCGCTTTTTTCATGCATACTCTTCGTTACATCATGGGCGATGAGATCTTCTTCCCTACCCTGAAACGTCTGGCCACCGAACCACAATATGTTTATGAAAACACCGTGACTACCGATGACGTGGAAAAACTATTCAGCACCGCGTATGGTAAAAGCTTAAAACCCGTATTCGATCTGTTTCTACGCACTACCGACAAACTAGAAATTTCTTTAAAACAAACAAAAGAAGATAAATACCGGGTGCAGGTATTAAATCTGGATGATGAAATTCCAATGGATGTAGTAACCAGTAGCGGCAAACAGAAAATTATTATCAGCAAAACCCCGGTTACCATCACGAGTACTACATTTCCTATTCTTGATCAGGATGTATATTATCTGAAGAAAATAATTGTTGAGTGATCGTGGATAGGACGACCTAAAAAATTTCGTGAACTGAATATGATTCTGCCATGAAAAGATTTTTGTTACTGGCTATTCTGTCTCATCTCATTTCCACGGTAGCTTTGTGCCAAGCTGAAAGACGGCTTTATGTGGCGGAGGATTATGGGTTCGTTTATGTATACGATATTAACAACGGTCACCAGCTAATTAGAAAATTTGAAGTGCCGGGCACAGGATCTTACAAAGGCATCAGTGCGGATCCGATTCGTGGAAAATTATACCTCAGTTCATATATCGGTGATCAACTGGTTTGTGTGGACCTCATCACAGAGAAAATCGATTGGTCCATACCTATCAATGGCTATCCCGACAGCCAGGCCATCACACCTGATGGAAAATACATTTACCTTCCCAAGCGGCATGGCAGAGGATGGGATGTGATTGATACGGATTTGAAAAAAGTGGTGGCATACATCCCAATTCCTTATGGAAATCCTCACAACACCTGGTGCAGTAAAGATGGAAAGACGATGTACCTCGCGGCACTTGGCAATGAAAATCTTTATTTGGCCAATGTGAGCACACATAAAATCACAAAGACCATTGGCCCATTTCTTCCCGACCCGGAAGCTAAATGGGGTTGGATCGATCACATCAACAATGGACCAAAAGGAATCAGGCCTTTCGCCGTTTCCGATGATGATCAGTTTTGCTATATCAATCTGGATGGCGTGTTAGGATATGAAATCGGGGATATTAAAACAGGAAAGAAAATTGGCAGAGTTGATATTAAAGGATTTGAAAAACTGCGAGGGAACCATTTAACCACGAGTCATGGAGTAAATATCACGCCTGATCAGAAAGAAATCTGGGTCTCCAATGATGCCGGTCCTTACGTTCATGTATTTGATTGCACGGTTTCGCCACACCAACAAATGGCTGACATCAAGCTGAGAAGAAAAAACGGTTGGATTACCTTCAGCATTGATGGCACTTATTGTTATCCTTCTTCAGGTGATGTGATCGATACCAAAACCAAAACGATTGTTGCTCAATTGGTGGAAAGTGAGAAACTCATTGAAATACAATTTGAAAACGGAAAGCCTGTAAAAGCGGGTACACGATAGTAAATTATGTCTCTACCCTGACAATTTTCTGAAGATTATGAATCGCTGGGGATAGACTGTTTGTCAGAAAATAAATTATGCCAACGAATGGAACACCAATGGCTTGTCAGCAGGAACCTACTACTATACCTTACACCTGGTGCGGAATAACAAACCCTTGAATGGACGGGCCAAGGTGATGAGATAGTTTGAAAAAATAATAATGCTAGCTATGAGACATTTGGT
>JAHEMS010000025.1 GCA_024643595.1 Bacteroidota bacterium | reverse complement strand
AATCGAAATGCCTGCCTGTCATATTGATTATACCAAACGGAGTTGAGTCCAATCATTGCGCCTGTATACAATACTCCGGTTGAAACTATAACGAACTTTAGTCTCTTGTGATTTATTGTATCTTGTTGTTGTGCTTGTGCTATCATAGACGATAATGATGTCCATAGGATAAGCATGAGCGCCACGTTGGTTCTTAAATTTTTCAAGAGCTTTTAACGCAATTTATTTTCAGGCAATATTGCTTCTTCGAACTCCAAATTATTCTCTTGATCATTCTTTTGTTTTTCTCGAGCTGATTTTAAAAGATCTTTTATCTGATTGAAGCTTTGTGTATGCAACAAACTGATTCCAGTAGTAATTGCTGCCTGCGTACCTAGTGTATTGGTAACCGTATTTAAGTTGGATCGACTATACATTTTGACTTTGAACTTTCCGTCTGGCGTTAACAAATAATCTACAGTCCAGTCACCTAGCATAGTCGCGATTTCAGATTGATTATACTGATTTGAGAATGTACCATCGCGGGTAATTCGTAATCGTCCATTTAAAAATGAGTATGACAGACGCAATTGAAATGTATTAAAGGCTTCTTGATCAAGGGACCCCAGGTCAATATTAATTTCAAGATTTTGGTCTACCTGGGTTAGCCAGTAGCTGAGTTGATTTGATAATAATTCGCTTACCGAATTGTAAATTGAGCCGCTCGTGCTGAATGCATCGGGGGGTGATAACCGCCTTAACATAATCAAGCTGAATACTTGGCGCTTTAATTCCTGCTCATTCAGTTGGGCTTTCCAGGCATCAAATGAAAATTTTAGTCGAACAGGGGCTGGCTCCCCTTCCACAACAACATTATCTGGCAAATCCTTAGCGATAATATCAAATTGGATTTGTGGTGAAAGCATAGGACCTTCCAATTTAAGAATAACCTCAACCGGATATTTTTTTCGTATTTGAGGGGTGGAAAGAGCGTCTTCACTTACTTGATTGGAGAGAATCGGTGCCAAGGAAGATAATTGCCTGTAATTGGCAATAAGATTAAGCTGCCCTGCATAGGGATCGCCATACCAGGTTATTCTGCTCCCTTTTGTAATGTTGAATTCTTTATTAATTATATCATATAACGTAAAATTGTAATTACCCTGTTCAAATTCATATAATCCAAACATATTGAATTCTCCTTTTGTATCCAGTTGGAGTTTTATTTCTCCATTTCCATAACCACGGATAATATCTCCTGCTTTAATGTCGAAAATAATTTCAGCATAGGCATCTGGAGTGATATCAAGATTGAGATCCATGGTGATACCAGTTGGTTCTTCGGCTTGCTTCTTTTTATTGAGATTGATTTTATTAATGGTTGAATCCTTAAAATTTACGAAAGTAATGAATTCACTTTTTTCAACTGAACTGGTTCCGCTAATAGGAATAAATATACGTGTGTTTTTAGACGTTCTTGCTGTGGCCGATATTTTCATGTTAGACAACGGTCCTAGTATATTCAATTTGCCAGTGCTGTATGCCTGGCCATAAAATAAGCTATTGTCTTTGTTAGATGTATTTAGAACTTGAAAATTTGTGAACGTGGCATCAAGGTTAATTCTAAGTTTTGAAAAGTTGCGATGTCTAAGTTCTCCATCCAGAAAGGCCTTGTTATTCAGCGCATCGTTTAAATAAAAGTTGTCAAAAATAATTTGGTTTGGAGTAAAGTTTAGAGCACCGCTAAAAGTATAGCTGGTTTTCAGGTAGTCAATCATGATTTTTCCATTTTCAATTTTACCCTCACCATGTATAAGAGGTGCTGTAAGGTTACCCTCGATTTTGTACAGGCCGGATAGCGTACCATCCATATCAGAAAAGATACTTTTCAGAAATGGTTCAATAATTTTTATGTTTGTCTTTTCAAGGGTAGCTATTACATGCAGTGGATTTTCTTCAGTTGGATCATAATAGCCTTGCAAGGTTAGCGTTCTTTTCTCGAGGCGATCAATCGTAAAATTGATATCGAATCTTTTTTCATCTTGATTCCAAACATTCACACCCACTACTGTCCCTATCAGGAAATCATCAGCGACTAAATCCTTTATATTAATATCATTTTGAAAATAAATATTTTTGTATACATCTTTAGCATCCAATTTTGCATTTACAATCCCTCCAATCTTGGTTGGGCTTATTGAGTTTAGAATATCAAGATTCAAATTAGTTAGCCTTAAGATTAACTCTTGGTCAGGATTCTCAGAAATAAAACCAGTTAATTGTATCGATTCCGATTCATGGGTTAATTCCAAATTATTTATGCTCCATTCATTATTTTTTACAAGAGCGTAATTAGTTTGATTGACCTCCCATACTTTATTGAGTATTTGAATTCGCGTCGGTAGTATTTTAATTCGAGTACTATCTTTAAGGAAATTAATTTCTGATTGTAGTCGTACAAAGTTATTTGTATTTTTTTCCGTTTTATCCTGATCAAAATCAAGATTGAAGTTGATGTGATCTTTATCCCATATTATTTCAGAAAAAAGATTTTTTGTACTTAATGCACCTGTAATTTTTTGTCTTTTTGAGAGCACATTAAACATTAAAAGGGAGATTGTACTGTCACGTATTTTGGACCCTGAAAATTCAATTTCATTTTCGTAAAAGTATTTATCTCTGTACGAAATTGTATCAATTTGTGCATACGCTTGAAGTGAAGAGGTAATTCCATTTGAAAATTTGCCTTCAATTTTTGTATTTTGGGATAACGTAATGTCCACTTTTGACAATTTCAATAGTGGATTGATATTATTAAGTTTAATAGTAAATGCAGCAAAGTACTCTAGCGTTTCATTTACTTTTTTTTCGTAGTATAGAGCAAGTGCTTGTTTGTCATTTCTGAAATTTAATTGGAACTCTTTGAATAGATTCGGTAGATCTTTAAAAAGTGCGGAATAGTAATAATTTCCAACCATATCCATATCAGCGTAGGAGCTTCTCATAATTAAGTGACGCTGATTATTTGAGAGAATAGATTCTAAATAGATAGAATCAAGCTTAAGTGATTCATCCTGGTATTTAATAAATGTGTCTCTTAAAACAATACTTCCAAGTAAGCTGTCTAATTTAAGACCTTTAGTATCCAATGTAGCCTCGGTGTGGATAAACATTGGCTGTTGGATATATCCTAGCCGATCAACGAACAAGGTATCTATCTTAGTTTTAATTTTAATAATTTCTTCACCTTTTCTAATGTTGATGGACCCATCTGCAGTTAATTGCAAATTAGGATCGTCTATGGTTAATTTTCCATTGAATAACTCTTTAGCAAATCTGGCATCTGTAAGGATATTTTGATAAGTATACTTTCTTATTCCTATGGAATTAATTTCTCCAGTCAAATTAAAATCTGCTGTTTCTTGTGTCAGTCCTTTTCCTGATAATTGACCAGTCATGGTTACCCGTTGAAAGTTCAAAGTATCTTTTAGTAACGCCCCAAGATGGAAGTCAGTCAATGATAAGTTGCCTTTATAGGATGATCGATCGATATGGTTCTTATCCAGTTTTAGATTGATATCAGATTTAATCTGCCCAAACGCTCCTTGAAAGTCACCGTCCGCAACAAAGTCATTAACAAATCCGGTAAATGTGCCATTGAAACGAAATTGGCCCAATGGCTCTAACTTTTCATAGACATTTTTTGAAAATAGAAATTCAATGTCGCTAATTGATACACGACTTTCTTTTACGCTTAGGTTAATGAAGGTTTCGTTAAAGTAAGGAAGGCCATCCATTTCTAATTTTCCTTTCAATGAGGTATTTCCAATATCCACCTGCATATTCTGATAAAACAACTTTGAAATTTTGCCAGATATTTTTCCGTTGAGGTGAAGCGGCTGATCAAATACTTTTTCACCTCCGCTAAAGCGCGAAAGATCACTGGGTGAAATAACAGTGTTTTTTAAATTGGCATTAATGGATACTTTTTCGCTAAAATTATTCAGCTCGTTTAATGAATTGTATTTAAATACCAAGGTGTCAGATAGATAACTTTCGCCTATTTTAGCTTGTAATTTGTAAAACTCCATACCACCTTGGGATATGCGGAAGAAGGAGGATAAATTATGGATTTGGAGTTTAGCGTTCTCTTCTATAGCAAGTAAGCTATTCATTTTAAATTCAATCGTGTCTCCAATTACTTTAAAATTCTGCGCTTCTATTTCATCAATGGCAATGCGAATATGGTTATAATCAAAAACATCATGGATCAATTCCTTTTCGGGATCATGTAATGCAAAATGTGTGTTGTGAACAATGATTTCCCCAATATTTACTTTAGCGCTTCTTTGACCAGAACCTTCGGGCGTCATCTTGTTGATTTCGCTGATGAATAAGTTGATGTTTAAATCACGGATAGTATCGCCAGTCTGAATTTTGATCAGATTAACACTCGCGCTTTCCAGTGTTACCCCATCGATGTTAACGTTTTTGCCAAGCAATAAAGTAGATAGTTGAAAGTTTACATTCAGTTTTTCTATTTTTATCATCTCATTTTCAACAGGGTCTTTAATGAGTAATTCCTTGATTTCAATTCTGTCCCACCAAATAATATAGATATGCCTATAGCTAACATTAAATCCTGAAGCCCCTGAGAATTTTGAGGTATAGCGCTCTATAAGGGATTCCTGAACAGCGGGTAGTTGTAATAATATAAAACTTAGGAGAAGGAGAATTACAGAGCTATAAACACCATATAGAAAGGCCTTTTTGATCCATTTAAACACGGTATTTTTAATAACTTGCAGTTTCATTTTCTAATAAATGCATCCTGTTATTCTTGCCATCGAGTCTTCTTGTGATGAAACTTCAGCGTCTGTTATAGCGCATGGCAAGGTAATTAATAATGTAATCGCCTCACAAACAGTGCACCATAAATATGGAGGAGTGGTCCCAGAGCTAGCATCACGAGCACATCAGCGACATATTCTTGAAGTGGTTAAAGAGTCTATCGATTCTGCAGGAATGGAACCTGCTAACTTAAGTGCCATAGCTTTTACGAGAGGGCCTGGATTAATGGGGTCTTTACTTGTTGGAGTATCTTTTGCCAAAGGTATGGCATTGGCTTTAGGTATTCCTTTGATCGAAGTAAATCATATGGAAGCTCATGTATTGGCTCATTTTATTGCAGATCCAAAACCAACTTTTCCGTTTCTGTGCCTTACAGTGAGCGGAGGTCATACTCAGCTGGTTAAGGTACGCGATTATCTGGATATGGAGGTAATAGGCGAGACTCAGGATGATGCTGTTGGCGAAGCTTTTGATAAAGCAGCAAAAATCATGGGTTTGCCTTATCCGGGCGGACCACTTATTGATCAGTTTGCCCAGCAAGGCAATTCGAAAGCTTTTTCATTTCCAAATACCGCAATGCCTGGTCTCAATTTTTCTTTCAGTGGGATCAAGACCGCATTTTTGTATTTTATTAGAGATCAATTGGCCGAAGACCTATCATTTGTTGAGAAAAATAGAAATGATATTTGTGCCAGCTTTCAAGCACAATTGATAAGCATGTTGATGCAAAAATTAAGGAGGGCTGCAAATGAAACTGGAATTAAGCAAATTGCTATTGCTGGTGGAGTGGCTGCAAATTCAGGATTGAGGGAGGCTATACGTGCTGCATCGGTAAAGCATAGATGGGAGGTATATATACCAGATTTTCAGTATTGCACAGATAATGCAGCCATGATTGCAATGGCTGCACATTATAAATTTTTGCAAGATAAGTTTGCTATGCAGGACATTGCTCCTTTGGCCAATCTTCCAATCGGTGTATGAGGAAGATTTTTAAACCTGGGGATCATAAGCAATTCACGAAGAAGGTAACACTACTGGATGCTGCTTCTTTTCAAGGTGAACTGCTACATCCTGTTTATTCAACTTTTTCTTTGGCGAGGGATTTTGAATGGTCCTCACGGCTATTTTTTTTGGAAATGAAAGATGAAGATGAGGAAGGTGTAGGCACTTTCCTTCAAATTGAACATCATAATCCGGCACAAATTGATGAGGAGGTTACGATTACAGCTACTATTGAGTCTATAACTGGTAATGAATTAATTTGTATAATAGTGGCAAGATCGGCAAATCGGATTATCGCAACAGGAAAAACAGGCCAAAAAATGTTAAAGAAAGAGAAATTAAAGAAATTATTTGGTGATGGCTGAAGTAAAAAAACGGTTTACGGATAATATAAACATTCGTAACCGCCAGGCAACTTTTGAGTATGAATTGATTGATAAAATGGTTGCTGGCCTTGCATTAAAGGGAACTGAGATTAAATCAATTAGAGAAGGCAAAGTTAATTTACAGGATGGCTATTGTTATTTTGCCCATGGTGAAGCCTTTGTCAGGGGAGTCAATATAACCCCCTACTCACAAGGAACACATTATAATCATGAAGCTTCGCGTGAGCGTAAATTATTAATGAAGAAGTCAGAACTAAAGAAGTTGGAAGCCCGCGTAGAAGAGAAAGGGTTATCCCTGATTCCTGTACGGCTTTTTATCAATGATCGTGGACTGGCTAAGCTGGAAATTGCGTTGGCGCGTGGTAAAAAACTTCATGATAAGAGGGATAGTATTAAGGAAAAAGATTTGAAACGAGAGTTAAGCAGAATTAAGTTAGGTTAATGAGAATGGCATTGAAATAATTGACTATGGAGTTAGTCGCCTGGCGATTATATCGGTACGACATTCACCCAATGCTGATGCAATGCAAGTAACTCAGCTGCTTTTTGGTGATCACTATGAAGTTTATTCAAAGGCAGAAGGCGGACGTTGGCTTAACATTAAAATTCATTTTGATGGCTCAGAGGGTTGGATTGATGTGGAGCAGCATCATTCTATCTCCAGGGAATATTTTGACCAAATTAATCACGCTAATTTTAAGATCACCACTGATCTTATGTGCAATATTTTATTTAAGAAAAGCCCGATAAATATAGTGCTAGGCAGTATTGTTCCGATTTCGAATTCGGAGCTTTTCAAAATGGAGGAGCAATTTGCTTTTAATGGAGAAGCCAAAAGCCTGGGCCAGAAGCGGGATGTGGAATTTATTAAAAGTATTGTTTTGAAATATTTGAATGCACCTTATTTAACGGCTGGAAAAAGCCCCTTTGGTATTGATGCAGCTGGTTTAGTTCAGATGGTATTTAAGATTGCTGGCTATACGCTTCCACATTCCGTTAAAGGGCAATTAGCAGACGGTACTATTGTGAAGGGGTTGTCCGAAGCTTTGCCTGGTGACTTGGCATTTTTTTCGCATAAAAATGAAACGGTTACTCATGTTGGAATTATTCTTAATGAAGAAAAAATAATTCATTCATTTGGTCGCGTAAGAATTGACCTCCTTCTGGAAGAGGGGATTGTACGTGCAGACTCAAAGATTTACACTCATTATTTGAAAGGGATCAGGAGAATAATCAATCCTACTTCATAATTGAATATTTAATCAAATATCGGGTGTTGATAAACCGAAAGTTTGGCTTTATCTTACACTATGAACAATCGCGTTTTGGTACTGAATCAGGATGATAGTCCGCTTATGGTTTGCTCTGTTCAGCGAGCGTTTATTCTGGTATATCTCAATAAAAGCGAAATGGTCCTTTCTGCGAATGGTTATAAACTTCATTCGATTGCACATACATTTCCAATGCCCTCGGTCATTCGTTTAAACCGGTATGTACATGCACCGTATAAAGGTGTAGCACTTACACGTCAGAATATTTTCAAACGGGATAATTTTGAATGTCAGTATTGTGGTACCCGAAGGGATTTAACGCTTGATCATGTAATACCAAGTTCGCGGGGCGGACAACACGCCTGGACAAATCTTGTGACAGCCTGTAAACGGTGCAATGCAAAAAAAGGGGATTTTACCCCTGAAGAAGCACAGATGCTATTAAAGCGTAAACCTCATAAACCGTCCTACGCCCTATTTCTACGCGACAGTAATAGCCCGCATAATGAGTGGGATAATTTCCTGGATAAAAGGAAGTGATCTTAGCATAATATGTTATTTTTTTAATGACGAAAGTCATTGTTGCATCGAGAATAAAAATATAGGTTCAATTTATTAAATCGTACTACTATGAACTACTATAAAACCATAGAAGGCAAAAAAATGGATAGCCGTTTACTGGATATTGCCTTACTATCCGTAGAAGGCAAAGGCGATGGCAGAATTTCGCAGCAAGATGCTGAAAAAATTTTCGCAGCAGTAAAAGATGGTAATGTTTATACGGATGTTGAAAAAGCTACAATAGCCTATATCCGTGAACGCTTCAAATGGACAGAAGGTGCTGATCAATGGTTTCGAAGCCAAATATCTCACTGGCGAGCTCCTTCAGGTAAATCTAGCATGACACCTTCTGAAATTTCACAGGAACATCTTCCTTCTTTCGATGTTCTGGTGGTTCCAGAGCACCAAGCGATTCGAAATCATGATTTGATAACAGCAATGAACGAAACTAATTCAGATCATGACGAAATTGGCCTTATTATTCAGTTGGCAACAGGGGAACGAGTAGAGGTTCTTAGTAATTTTATTGAGATCAGCGGAGACTTTGTTCAACTCAAAGGAGGATACATGATTCCAGTAAGAGTTATTGAAAAAGTTGAAATATAGGTTTCAACCATAGCCAGTTTATACTTTAATAAAAATTTTTCTTTTGTACATCTGCCACAAGATGACTAAAAATAAAAGAATCAAGGTGACTGCAAATAGGAGAGATGCGTCCTTAGGGGCAAGCCAGCTGGCGTAAAGATTTTTATAGAGGTGAGACCACAATGATATTTTTCCTTCCTCATCGACTTTTATACGGATGAGTGTTTTGGCAAGCAGGCCAGATGCCACAAAAACAAAAATTGCGTTAGTGCCATAGTAGATAAATGGTTTTACCCAGCTTGAAAATCCTTTCACATCAACCAGCCAATAGCAAGTAGCTAGAAGCTGCATAGCAATTCCACCTGTGTAAAGTACATAGCTGCTCGTCCAAAGTGATTTGTTGATAGGAAATATCATTCCCCACGCTAGACCTGCTATGATCAAAATTGCGCCAATACAATACATCCACACTATTCGCTCTTTGGGCTCATTTATTTTTTGAAATAATTGCCCGGTTAACATCCCTAATATACCAGTGCCAATGGCAGGCATACTACTTAATAATCCTTCTGGGTCCCAGGTTTTACTTTGAGCCCATAGATGGCTGCCTAGTACAAGTCGATCAAACCATGCTGCGATATTTGTTGATGGCTCCAGGTTGGGATATTCCATTCCGGGGGCAGGAATAAAGGTCATAAGAATAAAATAACCCAACAGTAAAAGTGCTGCAATTCTGATTTGAGTTAGCCATTGTGTTTGCAGATATATCAAAGAGCAAAAAAAGAAAACGATACTAATGCGCTGCAATACACCAGGGATGCGCAGAGTGGATAGTCGGTCCCATTTGAAATCGGGAAACCAGGCAAGAAAAATTCCCAACCCGAAGATAATTAGGGTTCGTTTAAGGATTTTAAAAAATACTTTTTTGGTCAATCCATTTGAAAGTTTTGATTGATAGGCGAAGTGAATAGAAACACCAACGATGAAGAGAAAGAATGGAAAAATCAAATCTGTCGGGGTACAGCCGTTCCAGCTTGCATGCAGCAGCGGCGCATAAACACTTTCCCAGCTTCCCGGATTGTTTACCAAAATCATTGCAGCTACTGTAAGTCCACGAAAAACATCGAGTGATACAAGTCTATTTTCTTTCAACATAGCATGGTGTTTGAAATAGAAATCTACCATACTTTTTAGTAGTTGTCAAAGTGAATAAATGACAAATGGATTTAGAACCTGAGGGTGAAGGTGGTTTTTACGTATGGCTCAGATATAACCGTGAGCGATCCATTATGCATTTGCATGATCTGTCGTGATAACGCAAGACCTATGCCGGATCCTGTTTTCTTTGTGGTAAAGAAAGGCACAAATATTCTGTCTATCGCTTCAGGAATTATACCCGGACCATTATCCGTGACAGAAATTAATACTGAACTTTCGGTGTAAGTGCCATTGATTTCAATTCTTGCATGCTCAGATTGATCATTGGCTTCGATCGCATTCTTAATCAAGTTGATGAGTACCTGCTCGATCATTTCTTCATCAGCCTGCACGGTGAGGTATTCTGATTGGTAATGCATAAGGAATTGAACATTGGTTTTTTTTAATTCCTGTTTGAGCAATTGTGAAACTTTTTCAATCAAAAATTTGACACCAATTGTTTTTAGCTTCGGCTGGGGTAATGAAGTATATTCCCGATACGCATCAATGAACTTGATGAGTCCTTTGCTTCGGTTTTCAATCGTCTCCAATCCATCGCGCAAATCTTCCGCGCCATCGGCTTTAAGTTCGAAATAGTCTTCTTTCTCAATAAGCTCATGATCCAGAATTTCACGAAGCGTTGAAGTAAGCGATGAAATAGGAGTTATTGAATTCATTATTTCATGGCGCAATACGCGGGTGAGATTCTGCCAAGCCTCCAATTCCTGCCGTTGCAATTCATTTTGAATATTCTGAAGTGTTATCAACTTAACCGAATTTCCACGGATTCGTAATTCAGAGGCTTGTAACGTAAGGAGAAACTCAGATCCGGATTTATACAAAGTGCTATTACCGGGTTGCACCTCCTGTAGTGCCTGGTAGAGTTTTGAGTTGGATTTCTCTAACTCATGGATGTTCTTCATGCTGACAAGTCCAATAAAACGCTTTGCGTTGGTATTCATTAATTGGATGTTTCCCTCAGCATCATATGATAGAATACCTGTTCGAACTTGCTGAACGATCGTATTTAAGTATTGCCAATGCTCTTCTTTTTCTGATCTTGCCTTACGAAATGCTTCTAGTACTTCGTTAAAGGCTGAATTAAGTTCCCGAAAACTGCTCCCTAGTTTATTATCGCTTGTAAATCCTGAAATGAAATCTGAGTATTTTACTGATTCCAGAAAACGCGTGAGTTTACGATTAGTCTGGGAAGTAAATCGGTATAATTCAGCTAACTGACTAATAATAATAATAAAAGTTAATCCAGCAGCAAAGATCATGTTAGGTTTGCTCAGCATGTAAACCAGCAAAGCAATGGTTAACCCTAATAGGATAATACGTATGACTACCCGAAACCTAAAGTCATTGAATCGCATTGATGCGCTAGGTGTTTAAATTTTCTTGTACTTACTATTACCTGAATTTTATAACCCATGTTTTTCTAACCTGCGATATAACGAGGAGCGGGTAAGGCCCAACTCTGAAGCAGCTTGTGTTATATTTCCATTATATTTTTTTAACACTTTTCTGATTAATAATTTCTCTACTTCTTCAAGGTTAAACTGATCGAGGTTGATTTGCTGATCAACCTCTTTAACGTTCGACGCAGAAAAGTTGAAATCTTCTGGTTGCAACACCGATGAATTACTTAAAATAATGGCCCGCTCCAGGGAGTGCTGCAATTCTCGAATATTCCCCGGCCAGGGATGTTTGGTCATTCGTGTCATGGCCGCTTCACTAATTTTAGATACATTTTTTCCATACTTGCTCGCGTATTGTTTTAAGAAGTGATTGGCCAGCAAAGGTATATCTTCAATACGTTCTCGTAATGGAGGTATCTCTACCTCAATGGTATTAATTCGATATACCAAATCCTGTCGGAAGCGATTTTCCTTTACCATTTCATATAGCGGCATATTAGTGGCGCAGATCAAACGTATATCAATAGCAGTATCTTTATTGGATCCCACCCTGCTTACCTTTCGGTTCTGAATCGCGGTTAATAATTTGGCTTGCAATGGCATGGATAGATTACCAATTTCATCCAGGAATAGGGTGCCGTTATTAGCTAATTCAAATCGACCTGGTCTATCTTCTTTGGCGTCAGTGAACGATCCTTTCTTATGGCCAAAGAGTTCACTTTCAAATAAAGTTTCGGTGATAGAACCTAAATCAACACTGACAAATGATTCTTGTTTTCTGGAGGAATTCCGATGAATCGCTCGGGCAATTAGCTCTTTTCCTGTACCGTTTTCACCCAAAATCAGTAAGTTGGCATCGGTCTGTGCAACACGCTCTATGGTTTGAAATATACGTTGCATGGCTTGACTCTGCCCGATTATGTCTTTATATTTTTCATTGATCGCCTGATTGATTTCATGGTTTTTCGATTTCAATGTTTGAATCTGGTCACGGGATTCGCGTAAGCGCATTGATGAATAAAGAGTGGCCAATAATTTTTCATTTTCCCAAGGTTTCAAAACAAAATCGGTGGCTCCCGCCTTAATTGCTCTGACTGCCATTTGCACGTCGCCATAAGCAGTAATTAAAACAACTACCGCTGAAGGATCAATACTTAGAATCTTTTCAAGCCAGTAATATCCTTCACTGCCACTGCTAACATCTTTGGTAAAATTCATATCCAGAAGGATCACATCATAATCTTCTTGATTCATGAGGCCAGGAATCGCATCAGGATTTTTTTCGATATCAACTTGTGCAAAGTGACGTTTCAAATGCATCTTGGCTGCCTTGAGTAAATCTTCATTGTCATCAACAATCAGAATTTTTCCTTGCTTACTGTCTGTCATAACCATGGAGCTTGTTTACGTATGTCCGCCAATGGGCAATATTGATACCGAAATGGCTACCTCCTTAAATCGCCTTTTTTAAGCTGATTCCACTTTAAAGTTAGTTAATTCTTGTCCGTAATCGGACAAGTCCGTTCACATTTGAACGTGGAAATTTAAATATTGTCCATAAAACATCGTCTTTTTGGATCATTTTCCCGTTGGCATGCTTGTTGGCAATGGGGTGGTGGATTACAACTGTTAATTATAGAGTTAAAGCGTTCACATGGATAAAAAGATTGCTAAGAAGACATGGACATTAAAGCGTATTTTAACATACAGCAGTATTGCGTTATTAGTAGGTTTTGTTTTATACCAATTTATTTTTGCTGATCGCAGGTCCACTTTCAAAACAGATAAGGATAAGCTTACCATTGCTACGGTTAAGCGCGGAGAATTTAAAGAATTCATACCCCAAACGGGTACAGTAGAACCTAGCCGCACTGTTTACCTTGATGCAATTGAGGGAGGAAATATCAAGCGAATAGTGAGCGAAAGTGGAAAGATTTTGAAAAGAGGGGATGTAATTCTAGAACTGACTAATCTAAATCGTGAGCTTTCAGTGTTGCAGCAAGAAGCCTCTTTCAATGAAAGTATTAACCGGGCTCGTGAAACTAAATTGAATATCATGCGCAATGACCTTGAGCAACGACAGATGTTAGCGTTAATTGATAATCAGCTCCAGATATTAGAGCCTCAATACATTCGACAAAAACAATTATTTGAAAAGAAACTGATTGCTAAACAAGAATTTGAACAAACAGAAGCAAATTATAAATATAATCTTCAGAGGAAAAAAATTACTTATGAAGTATATAAGAATGATTCAATTGACCGTATACGTCAATTAAAAGCCGTGAGTACTTCTGAACGTCAGATGACATTAAGCTTGGAGGGAGTAGGTCAAATCCTGGATAACCTTGTCATTAAGGCTCCTATTGATGGACAACTTTCAACACCGCATTGGGAAGTTGGTCAGTCTGTCACTACAGGTCAGCGATTGGGTCAGGTAGATATTATTGGCAGTTACAAAGTACGTGTCCCCATTGACGAATTGTACTATCCAAAGATTTCAGTAGGGCTTCCTTCCACTACTACTTATGCAGGTAAAGATTATCGATTGGTTATTACGTATATCTATCCTACTATTCAAAATGGCAGGTTTGAAGTAGATATGGATTTTGTCGGAGATACTCCTGGCGATATCCGCAGAGGACAATCGCTTCGGTTACGTATTGAATTAGGTCAGGCATCGGAAGAATTATTATTGCCAGTAGGTGGGTTTTATAAAGATACTGGGGGAAATTGGGTATTCGTTTTGGATAGTGATAATAAGGCTGTTCGGAGGAATATTAAACTGGGTCGAAAGAACTCAGAGAACTTTGAAGTGCTTGAAGGGTTGCAACCTGGTGATCGAGTTATCACCTCGTCCTATGAGAATTTTGGAAATAATGAAGTTTTAATTTTGAATTAGTGCAACTATTTGAAAGTTAGAGCGTCTAATACAATGTATTTTGAAAAATAAGTAACCTTTAATAAAAAAATAAGTATCCTTAAAACTAATTCAAGATAAACATCATCTAAACATAACTGAACACGCCATGATTAAATTAAAAAGCTTAGAAAAAGTTTACACAACCGAAGAGGTGGAAACTACAGCACTTAACAATATCAATTTAGAAATAAAAGATGGTGAATTCGTAGCTATCATGGGTCCATCAGGTTGTGGCAAATCCACCTTGTTGAATATTCTTGGTTTACTTGACAATCCATCCAATGGTGAATATCACTTTGGTGAACACGAAGTCGCAAAATATTCAGAGCGCCAACGTGCTCAATTACGAAAAGGATCAATTGGATTTGTGTTTCAGAGCTTTAACTTAATTGACGAGTTGACAGTATACGAAAATGTTGAGTTGCCCTTACTTTATCTCAAAGTACCGGCCGATGAACGCAAGAGACGAGTTGACGAAGTTCTCGAACGAATGAATATAATGCACAGGAGAAATCACTTCCCTCAACAATTATCGGGTGGGCAACAGCAACGGGTGGCCATTTCCAGGGCAATAGTGGCTAAGCCTAAAGTAATTTTGGCTGATGAACCGACCGGTAATCTAGATTCTGCCAATGGGGAGGAAGTAATGAAATTGTTATCACAATTAAATGAAGAAGGCACCACTATTGTTATGGTAACCCACTCTCCCTACGATGCTAATTACGCTCACCGAATTGTAAATTTATTTGATGGTAAAGTGGTGACTGAAAACATCAAAGAGCAGTTTCATGTTTAGATTGATTTAAGATTTCAGGGGATTCGATCTCTTGATACGTTCTTCATAGTTTAGGTTTAGGTTAATAATGCCTGTGTCAATAAAATTGGATACAGGCATTATTTATTTATACCAGTTTGTAATAGTGAACAGCACCTGTTCGCATATGAACAGAATCTAAAAGAAATGCACTTAGTTTTTCGAAAATCAACCTATTATGGCTTGGCATATTTCTTGGCTGCTATGTGCAACCTTACAACTTTGTATATAGTCTCTGATTTATTGAATCCGATATTATGATTAAAAACTATCTGTTAATAGCAATACGCAGTCTGGCGAAGAACAAGCTTTTTATATTTATCAATGTATTTGGAATGGGTATCGCCATAGCCTGTTGTGTCGTGTCTTATGTGAATTGGGAGTTCGCGGCAACCTGGGATAAAAGTCAATTGAATGCAGATAAGATATACCGGGTGCAAATAAACAGAGAGTTTCAGGGAAGAACTGAGCGGTTTGGTACTGCACCGATGGCACTTGGAAATTATGTTCGGCATAATTTCAATGAGGTTTCAAAAGTGGTGCGATATCAGATTGGGTATAGTGATATCCGCATTGGAGAAGAAGTATTTGGTACA
>JAHEMS010000385.1 GCA_024643595.1 Bacteroidota bacterium | reverse complement strand
GGATGAAATTCATATTGCAAACTTTAAACTTTATAATCCGGCATCAAATGCAAAGATTTTTTTTATTTACGTTGATTTTTTGCTTGGCAAACCTGGCGCATGCTCAGAGTTTTAAAGA
This sequence comes from Bacteroidota bacterium, assembly GCA_024643595.1. Classification (GTDB taxonomy): domain Bacteria; phylum Bacteroidota; class Bacteroidia; order Cytophagales; family Cyclobacteriaceae; genus ELB16-189. Next base: position 4,005 of record JAHEMS010000385.1, on the reverse strand, counting down.
AAAATCAAATACAATGTCTGTTGACTATACAGATACCAAATCGTCTTTCTCATCTACACTACCGAAAATCGTCTGGCAAACTCCGTATAATGAAACCGTATTTTTGCAAGAGGGTAAGCTTGATATTGAGTTTACGGTAGAATCGAAGACTCCATTGAAACTGGCTACCCTTGAAATACTTGAAAAAGAGTCTCAGCATATCATTGGATCCACGCGCTTACCCATAACCGATGATAAACAGCTTTCACTTAAGGTCAATAAACACATCGTGCTATTAGATGGTGTAAATGAATTAGTCGTGATCGTAGAAAACAGAGACGGCATCAAATCGATCTCAAAACGGCAGATACACGTGGGTGCCACAGCTCTGGCTGATGCCGCGAAGTTAAATCGCAAAGATTATGCACTGATTTTTGTTACCGATAAATATGATAACTGGAAGGAATTAGTTAATCCGGTTTTTGACGGTAGTACTATTGCGGGAGACCTTCAAAAGGTGTATGGATTTAATACCGAAGTGGTTGAGAATCCGACTCAATCCCAGGTGTTGGATAAATTACGGGAGTATGCAGAGAAAGAATACAATGAACTTGATCAGCTATTGATTTTCTTTGCGGGACATGGATTTTATGATGAAACTTTTAAGGAAGGCTTCGTAGTGACCAGAGAATCATTACCGGATGATCCGGGAAGAAATTCTTATTTAAGACATAGTGTGTTGAGATCAACAATTAACAACAATCCTTGCCCTCATATCTTTTTGGTGATGGATGTCTGTTTTGGAGGAACTTTCGATGAGAGCACCGCGTCACGCGCCCTGGATGATGAATTATACAGAGAGCCCTCCCAATCTGAAATTATTACGCGTAAGCTTAAATACAAAACCAGAAAATATTTAACCAGCGGTGGCAAGGAATACGTATCCGATGGCATTGCAGGAAGGCACTCTCCCTTTGCCAAACAGTTTATTGAAGCGTTGGAAAAGGGAATGGGAAGTAATGGTATCTTAACCATTAATGAATTGTTAACCTATGTAGAAACCTTAAAGACTGCTCCGCAATTTGGAAAGTTTGGAGCCGATCAAATGGGCAGCGATTTTGTTTTTGTTGTGAAAGGCAATTAATCTTAAGTGGACTCCGCAGTAGGCCAAAATAAAATCAGCAGATAAATCCAAAATAAGAATTGGATCTATTTACTATCTTTAATTGATCTGTAAAAATCAGATGCCGCCAACACCAATAGCTTTGTCCCTGACTCAAATTGAACTTTCGCCACGTGGTCTTTCCCAATTTTTTTATTGACAAATTTCACAGTTCCCCTGCCATGATTCAGGTGAAAGAAAACATCGCCGCTTTTTAACTTAGCCATCTGGTCTTCGGTAAGAGGATCACCTACATAGTCGGGTAAAGGTGAAATGATCGGATAATGTATTTCCGGTTCTTCTTCATCTTCTTCTTCAGTCTTGGCCGTATCGTCTGTTAATGATTCGGAGGCATCCCCTGTTTGGGTATTCATATCAGGAAATGAACTCGCTGTAATTACTGGAGACAATCCAATGTTCAACCGATCAAGCAATTCATGTCTTTCCTTTTTAGTCTCCATGGCCTTTTTAATGGCTTCACTAATATCCGCAGAGGCTTTCTGAACAGTATCGATGCGGAGCGATTCATCATACTCCACCACACCTAACTCACTTGCGGCAAAGGCAATGACCGATTTTATATCTTTTACAAGTAAAATGGGAAGACCAAGTGCATGTCGAATAGCCAGCGCATAAAGTGCGTTGTCATTATTAGCGCTTAAATCACAGATGACAATCTCGCTATCCACCATTTCTTTTATGGCAGTCAATGGTTCATTATAAGTAGCATTATCGGCCCGTGTTGGCCAATAGCCGGCGAGGCGACAAGCCGGAACAATAACAAAATCATATACCCTATTGATGTGACCCTGGGGATACCCATTCGGTTCGCCAGTTGGCATGATAATCAGACAATTATTTTGCATACTCAATTCTATTTTTATTTGTTATACAGACAACCTATAACCGGGAGTCCTTGATTATTAAGTTAAGCATTATGATTGACTTATCCACATGAAATGCTTTCAGCGTTATAGATCATGGTTATCAGCAATTATTCTGATGATGGCATCCAGACTTTGTAACGATCACCAGGCTGAAGATTTCCTACCGCGAAGTATGGAATGGCCTTAAAATTTACCAGCGCATTATTTACTTTGGCTTGGCCCGTGATAACGTTCATTCCATTTAATAAATTAGCATCATAACTAATTTCCATTGGAGCAGAAGTACTTATATTCATCGCACTTAAGTTATCATTGAGATTATTTTCAAGACAAAATATAAGGGGCCCTGATGCCAACGCCACTAATCCCTTTAAATCTGTTACCTTCACATGAGCACTTATTAGCCTGGGTTGCATGGGCAAGATCAGTTCTATCTTATCTCCTTTCTGCCAGGAACGTTTAATCCATAGGTACCCGTCGACTGGCTCTGCTTGCCAGGGAATTCCATTCACCGTTAATAGCAAATCAGCTTTGAAATTTGTCTGGTATAGTCCTAATGGATTCTCCACACCTTGCGCCCATCCAGGTAAGCGCACTTTAATCATAAATTCATATTCAGCGTCAGGGTTAACAGTAATTTTTATAGTTCCACTCCATGGGTAGTTTGTTTCCTGAATCAATTCAATATGGTGGCTTTCCTTCATCGTGATATCCACCTTGCTACCAATGTACAGATTAACATCAATGCCCTCCGGGTTGGACGCATAGATAAAATCAGGAACGGCCGATATCATTTTTAGAAACATAGGTGGACAGCAGGGGCAATCGTGCCAGTTCCAACGGTGGTGATGTTCGGCATCAAGTGGGTTTTGATAAGTGTACTGATCACCGGATAATGAAATTCCAGTCAGCACATTGTTATATAATACTCGCTCAAATTCATCCATGTATTTACCGTCTCGGGTTAGCTGGTTCATTCGTTGACTGAAGAATCCAGCACCAACCGCTGCACACGTTTCCAGGTATGAGTCATTTGGTAAATAGTAATCAGAGCCAAATTTCTCATCGTGGGCAATGGCCCCTACTCCACCCGTAATAAACATTCGTTTCCCGACCATGTTATCCCATAAATCATGTGCGGTTTTCGTGTATTGTGGATCATTGTTTTCAATAGCTGCAGTGGTTAGCCCGGTGGCGAGCAAGGTAGCCCGGACGGCATGCCCTTCAATCGTCTTCTGTTGCAAAACAGGAATAGAATCCTGCGCGTAATCCCCCCACGTTGGACGGCTATGATTGCCATATTTCGGATCATCATAATGAACTTCCTTTATCCATTGCTCTGCTTTCTCATTACCCCATTGTCTCCATAACGGTAATCCGACATGATGTCCTCGATTTTCAATCCAAAATTTGGCCAATTCAAAATAATCGTTTTCATCCAGGCGAACATCAATTTTCGTTTTCAGATCAGCTTCATCTCTAAATAGCTGGTAAAGTTTTATCAGCGCCTCTTCAGGACCAGAATGAGCGGGTACCACATTTTTTTTTGGTGAAGGACCAATATCATCGCACATGTAGTTGGCAAATTTAACCGCCACATTCAGCAACTTGGTTTTTCCGGTAGCTTTGTAATAATGAACCCCTGCTTCCACCAGCATTCCTGCATTGTAAACATCATGCTGCCATCGTAACATTCCACCCTTAAAACCCCATCGGTGATCCGGTTCCATAAGTTGTGTATAGGTATTCAAATATCCATCCGGGTCAGAGGATTGCGCAGCGGCAATGCGGTCGATATAACCATCAATACGTTCTTCAAGTTTGGCATCGCGATGATGCGCCAACAGATCTGCCGATCCGCGAATTGTTTCATAGATAAGGCCGTCATACCATGGAGGTCCGTGATGAATGCCAATCCCTCTTTTTCCTTGCGCAACGAGATCAAAGTTTTCAAAAGCGTTTCTTGTTACCCCTAAG
>JAHEMS010000024.1 GCA_024643595.1 Bacteroidota bacterium | reverse complement strand
GTGCTGCAGGAACAGCGACCGAACAGAAGGAACAAATTACTATTCAAAAGTGGTTGGCCCTTTTCCCTGAAGGTGTAGAAGCCTGGGCGGATATCCGCAGAAGCAGAGCCTTCAAACTTTATCCAGTAGTGCAATCCGATAACACGGATTTGCCGACAGCCCCCGATATTAATGTTCCTACCAATAACTGGATCAGAAGAATTCCTTTCATCACCGATGAAAAAGTTACCAACGCTGCTGAAGTCGAAAAGGCAGTTACATTGTTGGGTGCGGGAGGTGATAAGATCTCTACTCCACTCTGGTGGGATAAAAACTAAAATCCCTGTTTCCTAAAATAAAAGGTCAGTAAATTTACTGACCTTTTATTTTTTATAGCGATTACCTCCTTTATGAATAAATATATTCGACTACTATTTTTCGCATCCCTTCTGATTTCTTGCAAGCCCGATGCTATTCCTTTATTCAAGACAGTAGGTGCGGATGTATCCGGTATTCACTTTTCAAATACGTTGACCTATGGAGACTCCCTCTCTGTGATTGACTTTGAATATATGTACAATGGCGGTGGCGTAGCCGTAGGCGATATCAATAATGATGGACTTCAGGATATTTACTTTACCGGCAATATGACCACCAGTAAACTTTACCTGAATAAAGGTGACTGGAAATTTGAAGACATCACCGAAAAAGCAAACGTAGCTACGTCAACCTGGGCGAGTGGTGTAGCCATGGTGGATATCAATCAGGACGGATTTAAGGATATTTATATCAGCGTTGGCGGAAACCGTAACACGCCTGAGAGTGAACGGGAGAATATCCTCTTTATCAATAACGGGGACATGACCTTCAGTGAACAAGCGAAAAAATATGGACTGAATGATAATGGTTATGGAATCCAAAGCACCTTTTTCGATTACGACCGTGACGGTGATCTGGACATGTACCTGTTACGTAATTCATTTGTTAGTTACAGCCGCAATTCCTCCCGCCCCAAAGTAGTCAATGGAGAAGCGGCCTCAAACGATAAACTTTTCAGAAACAATGGGGATTTGACGTTTACGGATGTAACCAAAGAGGCAGGAATTCTTATTGAGGGATTCGGACTTGGTGTTACCGCTTCTGACTTTAATGATGACGGCTGGCCAGATATCTATGTTTCGAATGACTTTATTACGAACGACCTCCTTTGGATCAACAACCAGGATGGCACCTTTTCGAATCAGGTATCAAAATACATCAAGCATCAGACTTTTAATGGAATGGGCAACGATGTTGCAGATTATAATAATGATGGCCTTGTTGATATTGCGGTGGTAGACATGTTGCCTGAAGACAATAAACGATGGAAGCTTACCCCGCGCGGAAACGGATATGATGAATTCGAGCATGGCTTAAAAATGGGTTACGAGCCACAATACGTTCGCAATACATTACAACTCAATAATGGCAATGGCACGTTTAGTGAAATAGGCCAGCTTGCTGGGATCGAAGCAACCGAATGGAGTTGGAGCGTTTTGTTTGGCGATTATGATAATGATGGGCTCAAAGACTTGTTCATTACCAACGGATATGGCAAAGATATTACCAACCTCGATTTTATTATGTATGGTGATGAAAAACAAAATATGGGATTGCCCACCGCGGATAAAGAACAACGTCAGGCGTTATTAAATGAATTACCTGGAATAAAAGTCCATAACTACCTGTACAAAAATGAGGGAGACTTAACATTCAGCGATGTTTCCGAATCATGGGGTTTGTCAGCGCCTACCTTTTCGAATGGAGCTGCTTATGCCGATTTTGACAATGACGGCGATCTTGATCTGGCGGTCAATAACATTGACGGTGAAGCTTCGCTATTCGAAAGCCAGGCCAACGACAAGAAAATTAAAAATAACTTTTTACGTCTTGCCTTTGAAGGACCAGAAAAAAACATGGAGGGTTTTGGAACAAAAGTTTACCTGAAGACAAAAGGAAACTTACAATACCAGTACTTCTCTCCCTTTCGCGGATACCTGTCAACCGTAGAACCGTTTCTTCATTTTGGTATTGGCGAAAACGTAATAATCGATAGCCTGGAAATACTATGGCCCGATGGAAAATATCAATTACTAACACAGTTAAATGCCAATCAATTGATTGCGGTGTCCTACAAAAATGCGGGTATCAAACGTGATGCAACTACCACCTCAATCACAACATTATTTAATCCAGCTGGCGAAACAGGAATTGATTTTAAGCACCAAGAGAATTCATTTATTGATTTCAAAGTACAACCTTCAATTCCACACATGAACTCCCGGTATGGACCGGGCATTGCTGTTGGTGACGTAAATGGTGACCGCCTGGAAGATTTTTATATTGGGGGAGCCTCCACACATGCGGGTGGTTTATTTATTCAAAATTCAGACGGTAAGTTTAATCTTCAGCTTACCCATGGTATTGATAGTGCAGCAGAAGATACAGGGGTTTTATTTTTCGATGCTGAACAGGATGGCGACCTGGATCTATATATTGTCAGCGGGGATGCTGAACAAGCGAGCAATTCACCCATCTACCAGGATCGACTTTACATCAATGATGGAAAAGGAAATTTCAATATCAATCAAAATGCATTACCCGTAGAGACCGCAAGCGGATCCTGTGTGGTGGCTGCCGATTATGATAAAGATGGAGATTTAGATCTTTTCGTTGGAGGGAGAGTTTCCCCTGGAAAATATCCAATGCCGGCAGAAAGCTTCTTGCTGCGCAACGATAGTGAAAACGGTATACCTCTTTTTAAAAATGTTACTGAAGAAATTTTACCCGAATTGAAACAATCCGGTATGGTTAGTTCCGCTTTGTGGAGCGATTTCGATCATGATGGCTGGGTAGATCTTGTTGTTACCGGAGAATTCATGCCCATCCGTTTTTATCGAAATAACAGAGGGAAATTTGGTGAACCAAATGCTCTTGAGGGTTCATCCGGTTGGTGGAATTCATTAGCTGCCGGAGACTTTGATCTGGATGGCGACATTGATTACGTTGCTGGAAACCTTGGATTGAATAGTCATTTCAAAGCCTCAGAACAAGAACCCCTTTGTATACACGCCAAGGATTTTAACAAGGATGGACGAATCGATCCGATTATGAGCTATTATACACAAGGGGTAAATTACATCGGCCATCCGCGCGACGTCCTCATCGATCAGATAAATTCCATGCGTGCCAGGTTCAGAACCTTTACGGCCTATTCTGAAGCTACTTTCGATCAATCTTTTCTACCCGAAGAATTGGAAGATGCCTACGTCGTATGTGCCCAAACCTTTAACAGCGCCTACATCGAAAACCTGGGGAATGGGAAATTTAAGATGAGCCCGTTGCCACTCATGGCACAATTTGGACCAGTGAATGGAATGATCACTGAAGATTTTGATGACGACGGCAACCTGGATGTGCTCCTCAGTGGCAATTGCTATGATGCGGAAGTACTCTCCGGCAGAGATGATGCCATGACCGGACTTTTATTGAAAGGGGACGGGAAAGGAAAATTCATTCCGATACCGGGAAAGGAAAGTGGATTTTTTTCAGATCATGATTCCAGGGGTATGGTAAGAATAATTCTTGCCAATGGGCAGAGCTTAATTTTAGTCGGGAATAATTCAGATGAAATAAAATCATTTGATGTTCCGTCATTCTCAAAGTATATCTATACCAATTCACTTGACGCATTCGCTGACATTACGTTGACGGATGGAAGAAAATATCGCCATGAATTTCAGTATGGGGCTGCCTACTTATCTAATTCCAGTCGCTCCTTAAAACTATCTTCAAAAATAGCAGCGATAACGATTACTGATTATCAGGGGAGGGAAAGAATGATTCAACTTAACTGATAACGACAACGTAGGATTCCACTATTATTTTACCTTCTTAACCTTGGGGGATAACACTAGTATAGCTATCCCAAACAAAATAATGGGAATACATATATACTGATCAATTGTTAATGGAATGCCTTTCATTAACGGTCTAGTTAAAACATTGAGAAATTCTATGCAGAAATGAATAGTTCCAATGGCAACCATCAAAATACCAGCAATTCCTCCTGGCTCCATAATTCTATATTTTTTTTGCCAATACCAGAAGGTGACACAAAATAAAATCAAAAATGCTGCGGCTTCATAAAGTTGAAGTGGATGACGGGCCACTCCTATCGTCTGAATTCTCGTCATATAATTATTGGCAGCACCCTCCACAAAAATCGTATAATGTAAAGGTTCGGTGCCCGGTTCATAGACAAGATCGGAATGATCGAATAAAAATGTTTTTACATCTCCGATTAAAAATTCATTCACTAATTGTTCGGTAGCTCCATCTTTAAAGAAGGAATAAATAATCAATGGCTTATAGCCAATGCCCGTGTGAAGCATTTCTTTGCCACTTCTGATTTTTACCGTGTCGAGCGGATTTTCTCCACCGGGATTGCGCATGGCACAGCAAGGCAATTTTCGCAGCCCTTCTTCAATTTTATTGACAAACAAAATTCCGGTGTTAGAATCTGTCGGTTTACCAATGTATTCTGATTGGAATAAGTTGCCTACACGGAGAAAAAAAAGAATTACAATCAATAAAAAAAAACCCTTATCGAGCAGCTGTAAAAGCGATTTGCTTTTCCCCCAAGCATAAATTAATAAAGTGATGACTACACCTATCAAAGCGCCCAGCATTGAAAACTGATTTTCGCCTACAAACTTTAACCCGTGATTGAATTCAAAAGGAAAAAAAATCTGCCCAGGTTTATGGAAAAGAATATCTGAATCAATCAAGGTGATATAGATAAGACGAGAGCCAATAATTGCGCCAATCAATACCAGGCTGTACACTATGCCTGCTTCACTAATATTGCCTGTCTCTTTTTTATAAACAAAATGGAGCAACTTTCTCCCGATCAAAATTCCAACCACCAATAATACCGTTACCCATTTCAACTGAAATGGACCTACCATGAAAATATCCGGGTTAAAATTCCAAATGAAGTTCAATATCATAACTATTCTAATCAGTATATAATTTGCATCACAAAGTAAAGATTCTTTGGTGAGTTTGCTATTGAATCACCGTTCGAAAAAAACAAATATTAATTGCTCCAATTCAGTTGAAAGGTGCTTAAATTACTGACCATATCTGTGGACATAGTTAAGCATCAAAATGAAAAATATTTTTCTTTTCCTGATCACCATCCTGACGCCCCAATGGCTACATGCGCAAACACCCGTATCTGTTAAAGAGAGTATAAAAACATTCAAGACCTATCCGTTTAATGATCCGAATCCAATTGCATCTAAAACGCTTATCTACCCCTACTTCCGGTTTGATGGATTCACTGACAAGCCTGTGGACAAACAATGGAAAGTTGTAGAACTTGAAAATCAATACATCAAACTGATGGTTTTACCGGAAATAGGAGGTAAGATATGGTCAGCCTGGGAAAAATCAACAGGACTTCCTTTTATCTACAATAACCAGGTTGTCAAGTTCCGCGATGTGGCCATGCGCGGGCCATGGACCAGCGGTGGCATCGAACCGAATTATGGTATCATTGGGCACACCCCCAATTGTGCAACTCCTGTTGACTATCGTACAGAAACTAAATCTGATGGAAGCGTTAGTTGCTACGTGGGTACATACGATAAACTCACTCAAACCTATTGGACTATTGAAATTAATCTTCCCTCCGATAAAGCCTATTTCACCACCCACTCAACCTGGCATAATGGCAATCCTCTTGAACAGCCCTACTATACCTGGATGAATGTTGGCATGCCCGCTAAAGGAAATCTGGAGTTTATCTTTCCAGGCACTCGTTATATAGGCCACGAAGGAGAATATGCCAGTTGGAAAATCAATACCAATAACCATAAAGACATTTCATTTTACGAACAAAATAATTTTGGCGGCTATAAATCGTATCATGTATTTGGCAGTTACACTGATTTTTTTGCCTCCTACTATCACGACAATAATTTTGGCATGGGGCATTACTCCCTGTATGACGAAAAACCTGGAAAAAAAATATGGATTTGGGGATTGTCTCGTCAGGGTATGATTTGGGAGAATTTGCTTTCTGATACTGACGGTCAATATGTTGAAGTTCAATCTGGCCGCTTATTCAACCAATCGTCAGTGAATAGTATATACACTCCATTCAAGCATCGGGGTTTTGCCCCCTATGCTACTGATGAGTGGACAGAATATTGGTTTCCTATCAAAGGCACGAATGGCGTAGTGAAAGCCGATCCCCATGGAACATTGAATTTAAAGGAGGAAGAGGGTTACCTCAAATGGTTCTTTTCACCGCTACAATCACTCCATGAAAAATTTACGATCTATAAAAATGGAAATAAAATAGAAGAACGATTCATTTCCGTCAAGCCTTTACAAACTTATAAAGACTCTATAAGATGGTCCGGTGATTTGAAGGAATTGACCATAACTATTGGAGATAACTTTTTCTACGACGCAAACCCCACCGCTGATAACCTCGCCCGCCCGGTTGACTTGCCGGCTGACTATAAATGGGATACACCCTATGCACTTTATTCACTCGGAAAAGGTGCCATGCAAACGCGGGATTACACGAACGCTGAAATAAAATTTCAGGAATGCATTTCGAAAGATCCTTATTTTCTTCCCGCGCTTGCCGAATTGGCATTCCTGAATATCCGAAAGATGAATTATGAATTGGCACGTAATTTTGCCATGAATGCGCTGAGCATAAACACCTATGATCCTGCAGCAAATTTCGCGTATGGGTTAGCCAACGTCGCTACCCATCGTAATATCGATGCGCAGGATGCCTTCAGTGTAGCCGCTGCTTCGATAGCCTATCGCAGTGCCTCGTACACGGAATTGGCCAAGTTATATTTCAGGACAAATCAACTAAAGAAAAGTTTTGACTATGCGCAAAAAGCAGTGATGGAGCAACCGAAAAATATTGAGGCATGGCAAATCATAGCAACATTCTTTCGTGTGCAAGGTGAAAAGGAAAAAGCTATGTCGGCGTTACATAAAATCACGGCGATCAATCCACTAAGTCATTTTGTAACGACCGAAAATCTCTTGTGGAAAATCACCGATTCCCAGGATTTCATGAAACAAATTAGCCAGGAAATGAAGGACGAAGTTTATCTGTCCCTGGCCGATTGGTACCAGCATATCAATCGCTATCAGGATGCCATTGAGATTTTGAAACTCGCACCTCAACAAGCAGAAGTCCTGTACTGGCAAGCCTATCTGATGAAGAAAAATAATGACACTTCTTTCGCGGTCATCCTTCGGCAAGCCGATCAAGCGTCACCAGCTTTCATTTTCCCGTATCGTATTACGGCAGCCGATGTAATGGAATGGGCCATGCAAAACTCCGATTCCTGGAAACCTAAATACTTTCTAGCGCTTGTGCATTGGAATGCGGGAAATACGGATAAAGCCACATCACTTCTTCAACAATGTGGAAGTCCGGACTTCGTGCCTTTTTTTGCTGTGAAAGCTGCTTTATTTCCTGGTGATGCAGAAGAAAATCTGTTAAAGGCAACGCAACTGGATAAGAACGAATGGCGCTACGGAAAACTATTGGTTAATTTTTACCTGGATGCCGGTGATGTTACGAAAGCGCTGCAAGTCGCAATTGAATATCAAAAACGTTATCCCAATAATGATGGATTATCTTTTTTACTGGCCAGGTGCTACTTGCTCAATAAAAAATATGCTAACAGTTTGCAGGTTCTCACCAGCAAAACATTTTTGCCGAATGAAGGAGCTACAGAAGGTCGCCAACTGTATCGCGAATCACTACTCATGTTGGCCTTTGACAACATGGATAAAGGAAAATATGCACAGGCGCTTACCGGAATCGAAAAAGCAAAGCAATGGCCCGAAAACCTGGGTGTTGGTAAACCCTATGATGCTGACATTGATGTGCGTTTTGAAAACTTTATGCAGGCATTGTGTTTAGAGAGGATGAAAAAACCATCGGAAGCTAACAAAATCTATTCATCCCTGATTGCTGAAAGAGAAAACGTACATAATGCGAATTTGATGATTAATGCACTGGCCTTGAAAAAAACCGGGATGGAAGCGAAAGGCACTTCCCTTCTAAAAGAATGGCAGCTGAATTCATCGGATAAATCAATTCCTAATTGGTGTCTTATGCTTTATACTGAAGATATGAGCCATGAGAATATGCCCGTAAATACCGATCAATTGAGGCTGCTGTCCCGTTTAAACCAATCGTTAAGCGCAAAGAAATAATACCATGAGGAAACAAATTTCTTTCGCTGCATATCTACTATTGATGGTCATCTTCTACCAATGTAGAGAACCGGAGAAAAAGAAAGAAACGCTTTTTGTAGAAGTGCCCCCTGAAACATCCGGGGTTACATTCAATAACGAAGTTCAGCAAAGCGGAGATAATCACATCTTAAATTATAGCTATTTCTTTAATGGAGGCGGTGTGGCCCTGGGCGATATTAATAATGATGGACTGGTTGATATTTACTTTACGGCTAATCAAAAGTCGAATAAGCTTTATCTTAATAAGGGCAACTTCAAATTTGAGGACATTACAGAAAAGGCGGGTATCGGTGTTGCCGAAGGATGGAAAACCGGGGTCTCCTTAATTGATATCAATCAGGATGGATGGCTTGATTTTTATGTATGCCGCTCAGCCATGAGTGATTCAGTTCTTCGTAAAAATTTGTTGTTTATCAACAACAAGGATTTAACATTCACTGAAAGTGCGGCTGAATATGGAATTGATGATTCATCCTACACAACGCAAGCCGCCTTCTTTGATTACGACAATGACAATGATCTGGATTTATTTGTTCTCAACCATTCTCTGCAGCGGTATGCCGGTTTTAATAATCTGCTTAACAATGCCAAGCAACTAAAGAGTGATCAATTCGGAAGTAAACTCTATCAGAACCAGAACGGTAAATTTGTCAACGTTTCCGAAAAGGCGGGCCTGATCAGCAATGTGCTGAGTTTCGGATTAGGGGTGGCGATCAGTGATTTGAATCAGGACGGATTCCTGGATATGTACATATCCAATGACTTCAATGAAGAAGACTATTTGTATATCAACAATGGTGATGGAACATTTACGAATACTATCAGAAAAGCCACCGATCATGTCTCTCTCTTCTCGATGGGTTCTGATGCCGCTGACATCAATAATGATGGCCTTAACGATGTCTTTACGCTGGATATGCTACCCGCTACCAATGAACGAATAAAACTTTCCTCCGGTGATGATAACTACGATAAATACCAATTGCTTATAGGAGCAGGCTTTCATCATCAGACTACCCGCAACATGCTACAGTTGAATAATGGCGATGGCACCTTTTCAGAAATTGGCCAGTTAGCAGGAATTTCAAATACCGACTGGAGCTGGTCAGCACTGTTCAATGATTTTGATGGCGATGGCTGGAAAGATCTTTTTGTGAGCAATGGCTACGAAAAGGATTATACCAATATGCAGTTTTTAAAATTCACCGTAGACGAACAGCTCCAGTCGCGGCAAACCGGGAAGCCTGTTGATGTTCAGGTAATATTAAATAACATGCCATCCATCAACGAGGGTAATTATCTCTTTAAGAACAATGGCAACCTTACCTTCTCGGACAAAACTGAAGAGTGGGGAATCACCAAGAAAAATAAATCCAGTGGCGCTGCCTACGCTGATCTGGATAATGATGGTGATCAAGACCTGGTGGTGAATGGCATGAACATCACTGCTATGATTTATAAAAATACCAGTGCCGACACACAACTGGCGAATTATGTAAGAATTGATTTAATGAAGAGTAACCCGGGTAAGAATGTGATTGGCACCAGGCTTCTCGCCTATTCTTCTGGTAATGCACAGTATTTAGAATTTTCTCCCGTGCGCGGTTATCAATCATCCATGATATCAAGTGTTTCGATTGGTCTTGGAAAGGCTCTTCAACTTGACTCACTCCAAATTATTTGGCCCAATGGGGAAACACAAACTTTTGAAAATATAAAGGCAGGAGAAGAAATTAATCCTGTTATAGAAGAAGCAAAGCGAGAAATTCAACGTCATCTTACAATAACCAGTAAACCTTTGATTGACTCAGCCCATCTTGTTAACTGGAAGCAAGTACCCGCACCGGTCAATGATTTCAAAAGACAACTTTTGCTACCTCATATGTATTCATACTCCGGACCAAAAATGGCGGCCGGGGACGTGAATGGAGATGGACTTGAAGATATTTTTATTTGTGCACCAAAAGGACAAAGCAGCACGCTGCTTCTGCAAGGAAAAAACGGATCGTTCAAACCGGGTTCAATAAATCCATTTATCGATGACTTGCAATATCAAGATGAAAATGCAACGTTCTTCGATGCGGATGGCGATAGTGATCTTGATTTATATATTGTTGGAGGCGGCTATCTTTTCGAAACCGGTGATCCACACTTACAGGATCGCCTTTATAGAAATGACGGCAAGGGAAATTTCAAAAAGGATATTCAAGCGGTGCCACTCGAAACCGAAGCTGGTTCGGTTGCAGTTCCATTTGATATCGACGGAGACAATGACTTTGATTTATTTATTGGCGGACGAATCACGCCAGGCCAGTATCCAGTTACTCCTGGAAGTTTTCTCCTCGTCAATGATGGCAAAGGAAATTTCACCGATAAGACCGATGAGCTGGCTCAAGGGCTTCATTATACCGGAATGGTAAGCGATGCCAAAGTAGTAGACTTAAATCAAGATGGGTTCAATGATTTGATACTTGCCGGAGAATGGATGCCCATACAGGTATGGATAAATCATGCCGGAAAATTGAAAGAAGAAACATCTCAATGGTTCCCTTATGCCAACAACGGGTGGTGGAATTGCATGGAGTTAATCGATTTTGATAACGACGGAGATCTCGATCTCATGGCCGGCAATGCAGGAACGAATAATCAGTTTGGCGTTTCTAATAAATATCCTGCTACGATGATATTCAAAGACTTTAATTTTGATGGGCAGGTCGATCCATTCTTCTGTTATTTTATTAAAGGCACATGTTATCCTTATGCGAGCCGGGATGAAGCCCTCGGCCAGGTGAGTTTTCTCAAACCCCGATTTCCGGATTATCTTTCTTACGCCAACGCCTCCATTGAAAAAATATTCACCCCAGGCGAACTTGAAGATACCGTGGTCTTGAAGGCAAATGAGTTGCGGACCATGCTCTTTGAAAATAAAGGAAACACATTCGACAAAAGGGAATTGCCAACGCAGGCGCAATGGTCACCGGTATATGCTATTGCCTCCGTTGACGTGAACCTGGATGGGCTAAACGACATCATTATGGGAGGTAACGAGTCATATGTGCGGGTACGGTTAGGCCGTAATAGTTCGAGTCGTGGAATGGTATTCCTCAATAAAGGAAAAGGAAATTTTGAGTATGCGTCAAATCAACTGTCAGGCATGGTCCTTAAGGGCGATGTGCGCGAAATAAAAGTCTTGAAAGGACAATTAAAAACCATCTTGTTGGTTGGATCTGTAAACAACTCCATACAATCCTATATCATAAAAAAATAAGGAGATTTTTTATAATCGATGCTTGAAATAAGAGTTTTTCAGCATTTACACCAATGGCTTTGTATTAATTTCTCATATCACTACCTTATTATGAATTATTAAATCGAAGACTTTGCGCAGCTATGAATTAGCGGGCATAGAAATTTCAAATGAACAACTGTAAATTAAATTTTATCGCATGAAACGAAGAGAGCACCTAAGAAATCTTGCACTACTGCCATTAGCCGGTGGCATATTTCCGGCATTTGGCGGCATCAATGAAGAGCCCACATCCTCCATTTTTAAAGATGAGAAAGAGCAAAACATCTTTCGCTCCATTGGGGTGGAGCCGATTATCAACTGTCGGGGCACGTTTACTATTATTGGTGGTTCCATTGAGCGTCCTGAAGTGCGTGCGGCAATGGAAGCGGCTTCGCAAAATTTCATTCAGTATGATGAACTGGCCGATGGCATTGGTCGCAGGCTGGCTGAACTTACCGGTGCCGAATGGGGCGTAGTTTCCGCAGGTTGTGCGGCAGGGTTAAAACATGTAACGGCTGCGTGCGTCACCGGAGGAAATCCTGAGAAATTAATACGTATACCTAATCTTACCGGATTCGAAAAAACAGAAGTAGTCATACCAAGACATTCTCGCAATGTTTATGATCATGCTATCCGAAACATTGGTGTAAAGGTCATCACGGTGGATACGATTGAGGAGTTGGAAAAGGCGCTGAATTCCAAAACAGCCATGATTTATATAATGGCTTATGGTGCAACACAACCCGGTCAGCCGATGTCAACAGAGGCGATTGCGAAAGTTGCAAAACCGATGAACATACCTATACTGGTGGATGCTGCCGCTGAAGTGCTCACCATCCCCAATGTACATCTTCAGCAAGGGGCTACCATTGTAGCATATAGCGGTGGTAAGGCCATCTGCGGACCACAATGTGCCGGATTGCTTTTAGGACAAAAAGATATTCTGATGTCCACATGGCAGGCAAGTTCGCCTCATCACGGACCTGGTCGTGATAATAAAGTGGGACGCGAAGAAATGATTGGCATGATGGCAGCGGTAGAAACCTGGAAGAAGCGTGATCATGCTGCTGAATGGAAAACATGGTTAGCCTGGTTGAATGCCATTTCCAAGAGAGTAACCTCCATTTCAGGGGTTACAAGTTCAATATTCGAACCCACAGAACTTTCAAACAAATCACCGGTGCTCAACATATCCTGGGATCCTGCACAGTTCAATATCACCGGTGAAGAGCTCGCTGAAATTACAGGAAGAACTAAGCCGCGAATCGCCATTGGAGCACATTCAAAAGACAAAATGACTTCGATACAAATCACATCGGGTCAGATGCAACCTGGAAACGAAAAAGTAGTAGCGGATAGACTATTTGAAATTCTTTCTCAGAAAAGGAGTGCAAAAGCTACCACCATGACTGCGCCTGCTGGTGTCATCACTGGTCGATGGGAAGCAACGATTGAATTCTTCAGCAGCAACAGCATCCATACGCTGAACATGGAACAAGATGGCAACTGGATTGTAGGATCACATAAAGGTGATTTTACAGTGCGGGATCTGGTGGGCACGATAGAAGGAGATAATATTATCCTTCGAAGTGTTGAACGAGGAGATGCCGATCGTGTATCTTTTATTTTCTCCGCCACATTGAAAGATGATTCTCTCTCGGGAGACATTTACATGGGAGAATACAGAACTGCAAAATTTACGGCAACCAGGTACAAATACCAGAGTAAACGTGAACGCATTGTAGTTCCATCAGGTCCGCCACTGGCCACCTGATTCTGGAAAATATTGTATAAAGAATATACACACGTATACCCTCGAAAGGAAAATACGAGTTACTGTTTTGAATAAAATTGAAGCCATCAATATGACTAACATAAAGTTTATTTCATTTTCAAAAGCATTGCTTGCGCTTTGTCTGATTCTTATTTTTTTCACCGGAACGCGGGCACAGGAAATTGATTTGCTAATAAAGGGCGGTCATGTAATCGACCCTAAAAATCAGATCAATTCCAAGATGGATGTCGCCATCGCCAATGGAAAAATTTACCAGGTAGCGCCAAACATTTCTGCCCAAAAAGCTAAGAAAGTAGTGGATGCCACCGGGCTTTATGTAACACCCGGTCTCATAGATATGCACGTACATGCTTTCCAGGGAAACGAGCCAGATGCGTACATCGCCAACGGATTTACCAGTCTGCCTCCTGATGGATTTACATTCAGAGCGGGAGTCACAACGGTAGTAGATGCGGGTAGCTCAGGATGGAAAAATTTTAATCAGTTCAAAAAACAAACTATCGATAGAAGTCAGACACGAGTACTTGCTCTCATCAATATAGTAGGACTGGGAATGGCCAGTAGGTTTGAAGAACAAAACACAGACGACATGAATCCGGTGCAAACGGCCTACATGATTAATCGTTTATTCCCTGACATAATCGTTGGAATCAAAGCATCTCATTATTGGGGAGATTTTACAGCCGTCGACCGAGCAGTTGAAGCAGGCAAACTTGCCAATGTTCCTGTCATGGTGGATTTTGGAGAGCATCAACCCCCTTTATCCATTGAGGATTTGTTTATGAAACACCTTCGACCTGGGGATATGTTTACGCATACGTTTTCCTACGGTCCCGCCAACCGCGAAACTGTTGTGGATGAAAATTTAAAAGTGAAGCCATTCATATTCGAGGCACAGAAGCGCGGAATCATCTTTGATGTAGGTCATGGCGGTGGTGCCTTTTCATGGCGACAAGCAGTGCCCGCCATGCAGCAAGGATTTCTACCCAACGTAATCAGTACAGACTTGCATGCCGACAGCATGAATGGAGGAATGAAAGACCTATGTAATGTAATGTCGAAGTTTCTTAATATGGGTATGTCACTTCAGGATGTGATTGTGAGAACAACCGTAAATCCGGCAAATGCTGTTAAGCGACCAGAATTTGGAAATCTAAGTGTGGGTGCAGAAGCCGATGTAACCGTACTTAATCTACGCAAAGGTGATTTTGGTTTTATGGACATTCGCAGGACCAAACTAAAAGGCACTCAAAAGCTGGAGGCTGAAATGACGGTCCGTGCTGGTAAAATTGTCTGGGACCTCAATGGAATCAGCGCCCCCGATTGGGAAACTGAACTACAGAAGAAGTAAAATCATGCGATTCATTTTTTTTATCCTCGTTGGTATTTGTCCGATCGTGGTAGTGCAGGCACAATCTTATGACTTATTGATTAAAAATGGTCGCGTCATTGACCCAAAAAATAAAATTGACACGAAGATGGATGTGGCCATTGCTGATGGAAAAATTAGCAAAGTGGCAAAAGACATTCCCGTATCGCAATCAAAAAAAGTGATAGACGCTTCCGGATTGCTGGTAACCCCTGGCCTTATTGATATTCACACACACGTATTTGTTGGAAGTAAACCAGACATCTTTGCGGACGGTATCTTCAGCGTTTCACCGGATGACTTTAGTTTTAAATCAGGAGTGACCACTGTGGTGGATGCCGGGACATCGGGTTGGAGAAATTTTCCTGTTTTCAAATCTAACGTGATTGATAAATCGCAAACGCGCATTCTTGCTTTTTTAAATATTGCAGGGTCGGGTATGATTGGCAGTCCAGGACAGGAAGACGTTAGCGATATGAATGCCCAAATGACGGCACTCACTGCCCAAAAATATCCTGATATTATTGTTGGAATAAAAATAGGGCACTATGATGGAAAAGACTGGGCTCCTTTTGATCGCGCGCTTGATGCTGGAAACATAGCCAAGGTACCCCTCTTCGTTGAATGTCATTTACCCCAATATTCATTGGAAGATCAACTCAACAAAATGCGCCCCGGTGACATCATTACTCATTCGTATGAAAAGATCACGGAACGTTTATCCGTGATCGATGAAAACGGAAAGGTGCGACCCTATGTATTGGAAGCCAAAAAGAAAGGAGTCCTGTTTGATGTCGGACATGGAGGTTACGGATTTTGGTTTAGCGAAGCCGTTCCTGCCTTCCAGCAAG
>JAHEMS010000023.1 GCA_024643595.1 Bacteroidota bacterium | reverse complement strand
TCTGAATTTAGGAAGGGTGATTGGTTGAGAAATTTATTAAGCGGCCGGTTTGGTCCCTGGGTACAACTTCCCGTAGACCAAACAAGCTGATGCTTCTGAAGTACTTTGGGAATGGTAAGATCATCATTAACATTAACTACGAAATAGCCATGCTGATTCCAAACTCTTCTTGCCGGAACCCATGGTTCAGCGGCTGACTTAAAAACACGTATATGAGAATATCGTGAATAATCAGTTTTATTAAAATTGGCCTTCGCTAACGCATCGTCAAAACCACATGTTACGCACAATTCGGTAGATCCATCCGCATCCACATCCGCCACTATGGGATACTCCCTGTTAGTTCTCGATACGCAAGTCTGCTGATTATAAACGGATCCGTTAGTACCATCAATAATATATAAAAATTGTTCATCGCGATAGACAATCTCCGACTTCCCATCTCCATTAAAATCGAACAAGGTACAACCGGTATATCCGGAAGTTTCCTCATTAATAACAATGCGCCAGTGTAATGTGAGATCTTCTTTTAAGGCATATAAATATTTACCGGAAACGTAAGAGGCATTCAGTTTTCCATCCCCATCCAAATCAGCGATGTTTACCCGACCGGTTCCATTTTTCCAACCATTAGGCGCATAATCACTGGTAGGGTCGATATATGTTTTCAGCGCATCATTTTGAACATCCCAATAGAAAATTGTTGTATTTCTATCATGATTGATCGTAGATCCCGAAGCGATAATATCTAGGAAACCATCCAGATTATAATCAGCAATACTCGTTGCATTGTATTCATCACGGATAAAGTATTCTGGACGACTTTTTAAAAGTGTCAGTGAGCCTGCATCAGCGGTGCGGGAACCAAGATTAACCTGGTAAATACTAAGGCCCAGAATCAGTTCTTGTCTCGCGTCTCCTAAAATATCGGCAGCGACTGGTCCTCCATTAATTTCTTTATAATTGGATGCCGTAGTCTTAACAATACGAACACCGGTATGAGCATCATAGATTTCGTCCTTTGCATATAATTCAACCAATCCATCCCCATCAAAATCTGTTAATCCAAAATTAATAGGATCAGCCGGAAGAGGCCTGGCCGTTTGCCATATCAGATTCAATTGACAGTCATAGGCAAAAAGGTAAACCCCATCATCAGATTTCCCTGCCAAATCCAAATAGCCAATAAAAAATATTTCGGCGCAATTATCATCATCTAGGTTACCTGTTGCGATCTCCCAGTAAGGTTCAAACGGCACCGTGGCCTCTTTCTTTATGGAACCATCATTTCCATTTAAAATAAAAAGTTTTTTGGTATAACGGTTCATGGAAATCAATTCAGGCATGCCATCACGATCCAGGTCACCGATAGCCATACGTGCGAAATGGTTGGTGGTCTCGTTGGGAGAAGCAAAATCCAACGTCATCGTAAATTGTGGAAACGCCGGTGGAGGAACACTGCACTTGGCATCATTCCCTAAAAATATTCCATCACATGCTGGGTCATTCGCGCAGCTACCATCGTAGCAATCTATAAATCCATCGAAGTCATCGTCAATGCCGTTATTACAGATCTCTTTTAACTGGGCGAATGATGAAAAAGAAATAATTACAAAGGTGATGAACGATAAGAGCGTGAGCTTAATTTGAAAGTTGATTCTTAACTTTTGATGGGTCATATTGTTTCGAAAGATATTTCGCTACTACTTTATCCGATTGTACATCAGGTGGTAACAATCACAGTCTACAGGAAAATTGACTTAGGTATTAAATTAACTAAAAATGAGGTCGAATTACAAAAGAAAGAGGTTGAACAGCACTAACCTAAATCGTTTAATGCGTATCTATTCATAGTAAATTGGTTTTATTACCTTTGTTTAATCCATAATGCAGTATGAGCAGACTTCCATATGCTTAGAGTTATATCACTATTCTCGATTGTTGTCTTATCATCATCCTGCTTACGTATTGAAGCACAGATCCTTGTCGGACCAACAGTAGGTGGACAACTTAACGGGATGGTTTTCGATAATAAGGATAGTAAGGATCTCTATAAATTTAAGCCCATGTTCAATTGGCACGCAGGGGCAAGTATTTCATTTCGTGCGCAAAAACGCTTTTTCTTACACACGTCTTTTTTATATGCACAAAAAGGAAAACTGCTTGAGTCAAGAGATAATGCGGGCACCCGCAATGAAACAAGACTAAGATATATTGATGTACCCATACTTTATACAGCCGAGTTCAATGCAAAGTTGGGTAGGGATAAAGTTTACAAATGGTATTTTGGTGTTGGGCCCACCATCAGTTACTGGCTCGGAGGAAAAGGCGTACTCATTCATGGAGATCTGAATGAGAACGCTGTCAATCCACCCAATTACGACTTACATTATAAGATAGTGTTCAATAAGGATTCGGCCTCCGTCACCACCACTGAAATGAATGTGAGGGAACCAAACCGAATACAACTTGGGCTTAACATTTCAGCCGGTTTAATATTTGAACCCTTCGGCCAACATAAAGTAATGGTAAACATGCGCTATGCATTCGGTCAAAGCTTCCTGAGTCGATATGGTAAAGGTGAATTTGGTTTTCCTGGTATTCTGTATTATGAAGATGACCTGAAAGTAAGGAGTCGCGAATTGGTACTATCCTTACATTATTTCACTGATCTTAAAACAGATCAACGAAAGAAAGGAAAAAGTACCAGTAAGGTGAAAAATACGCGATCGAAAAAATGATGCCCGGAAAATCGGCGATGAAAACAACCTAATACTGGAATTTGGAGAATTTACCCGCCCTTGCAGTAGTGGGTGGTGTTACCACTCCTACTGTCAGGGTCAGGTTTACACAGTAACGCTATGGCAAAATAGATTTCACTGTGCTAAAGAGAACCCCAAAGTAGGGACTTGAGTTTCAATTTTCCTAAACATTTCACAAAACTTTGTTTAGCCTGAAAAAATGGCCTTTTTTGTGTCAAATTGGCGTTTTACTAAATGGTTGAAGATAATTATAAGCAAAGAGGTCTCCGCAATAAACTGGTCAAAAAACTGCGGGAAAAGGGTATTTCTGACGAGCGCGTACTGACCGCAATTGGAAAAGTGCCCAGGCACGCCTTTTTTGACGCAGCTCTTCTCAATCATGCCTACGAAGACAAGGCCTTTCCAATTGGCGAAGGCCAGACCATCTCACAACCCTATACGGTAGCCTTTCAAACTGAGAAACTTCAAGTTAAGGCCGGTGACAAAGTTTTGGAAATAGGTACTGGATCAGGATACCAGGCTGCAGTACTTTTAGAAATTGGAGCCAAGGTGTACACGATCGAGTACAATCGCAAGCTATATGAACATACCAAAAAATTCATTCCAGAACTGGGTTATAAGCCCTTCTTCTTTTTTGGAGACGGATCTAAAGGTCTTCCTGCGAAAGCCCCCTTCGATAAGATCATTGTAACTGCTGGAGCTCCAGTCGTGCCATCCGCTTTAACGGATCAGTTGACGGAAAATGGAATACTAATCATTCCGGTCGGTGATCGTGAACGACAAAAAATGTTGCGTATCACTAAAAAGCAAGGCAAACTTCTTCAAGAAGAATTCGATAACTTCGCTTTTGTACCGCTATTAGGTGATCAGGGTTGGAAGTAGCGATTTGAAATCCTGATACTTTGATGAAATTTTAATACTTCTTTTTGCCCCTGACATAAACTCTTCAAGGCGTTGAGGAAGGGCAATGTTCGTATTCAACGTTTCCTCTACTACTTCTTTAAACTTAGCCGGATGCGCTGTCTCCAGAAAAATACCGGTTTCATTCTTATGATCTTTCAAATATTTTTTTAATCCTAAATAACCCACCGCACCATGTGGATCCATTACGTAATTGCTGGTATGATACACTTCGCGCATCGCCGATTTTGTTTCTTCGTCACTGAAGTAATAGCTCACTACATCGTTGGAAAGCAAATTAAAATCATTCCGATATAAGTCATACATCCTTGGAAAGTTACTGGGATTTCCTACATCCATCGCGTTACTTATGGTTGATACAGAAGGTTGCGGTGTAAACACTTCTGATGAAAAGAATTTGGGGACCACATTATTAATGTTGGTTGCCGCAATAAACTTATGAATAGGCAATCCCATCGCCTTAGCGATAAGACCAGCGGTAAGATTGCCAAAGTTTCCGCTCGGCACAGAAACCACAACCGGATTCTTTCTATCCTTCAACTGAGCAAAGGCATAGAAATAATAAAACGATTGAGGAATAAGCCGGGCAATATTGATGGAATTCGCAGAAGTTAAAAAAATTTGCTGATTAAGTTCTTCGTCACTAAAAGCGAACTTCACCATTCTTTGACAATCATCAAAGGTTCCATCCACCTCTAATGCCTTAATATTACCTCCCAACGTAGTAAATTGTTTTTCCTGAATGTCACTTACCTTACCAGATGGATATAGTACTACCACTTTAGTACCCGGAACATTATAGAATCCATTGGCCACGGCACTTCCGGTGTCTCCCGATGTCGCTACTAAAATGACAATCTCTTTATTTTGCCGACCAGAAAAATAAGCGAGAAGTCCTGACAAAAATCTCGCACCAAAATCTTTAAACGCCAGTGTAGGGCCATGAAATAATTCAAGGGAAAAAATGTTTTCTTCCACTTCTACCAAAGGGGCATCAAATTGGATGGTATGCTTTACCATTTGTTCCAGGTCATTTGCCGGCACGTCCTCTCCTATCAATTGAGTGGCAACGCGCATCCCAATTTCCTGAAACGTGAGGGTAGCCATGGAATCAAAAAATTCTTTGGGTAGGCGTTTTATTTGTTCTGGCATATAAAGTCCTTGCTCCGGAGCAAGCCCTTTTAAAACTGCTTGCTGCAGGGAAACGATATGATGCTTATCGACTGTACTATAATATCTCATTGTTAAAAATTATATTACTCAGGACAATTAGCTATTCTCAACTATTCTGGCGCCTTCCATATTGATTTTCGAAACGAACACATCAGCCTCCAGTTTATAATTCGCGAATTGACTTTTAATAATTTTCCCCACGGCCAACGCGTTTTCATGATCTGCACTTATGGCAAATACCGTTGGTCCTGAGCCAGAAATACCAAAACCGAGCGCGCCACCTTCAATGGCCTTCGTTCTTAATAAGTTAAATCCTGGAATAAACACGGAACGTATCGGCTCGGCAATTACATCTTTCAATGATCTTCCTATCAACTTAAAATCGGGAAGCATTAATCCCAGCATTAATCCTGCAATATTTCCGCTCTGTGTAATGGCATCTTTCAGCGGCACAGTAGGCTTTAAAACCTTTCTTGAATCTTCTGTTTTAAGTTCTAAATGCGGATGTACCAGCGTGCAAAAAAGATCATGCGCTATAGGAATTTTTATAATATCCAGGGGATGATATTCTCTCACAAGAACAAAACCACCTAATATACAGGGAGCCACGTTATCCGCATGAGCTGATCCGCAAGCCACCCGTTCAGATTCCATGGCATGCTCAACCAATGCTTCACGGGTTAACGGATTGCCTAATAAATAATTCATGGCGACCAACGCAGCCGCTCCGCTGGCAGCACTGGATCCCATCCCACTGCCTAGCGGGAGATTCTTAAATAACTCGATATCCACTCCTTGACTACTGCCCAATCTTTTAAGTAATGATTTTACCGCTACGCCAGCGGTATTTTTAGTTGAATCCAAAGGCAAACGGCCTTCATCACCATGTATTGCAAGCATATTAATTTCATCATCATCACGCAATGTGAGCACGACTTCATCCCCAGGGGTATCCACAGCAAAGCCCAGAATATCGAATCCACAACATACGTTGGCTACGGTGGCCGGTGCAAAAGCCCTGATTGATTTTGATTTCATAATACTTAATTAAAATAATTACCGATGCGAATAATATCAGCAAATACTCCAGCCGCAGTGACTTCAGCTCCTGCTCCGGGCCCACGAATTACCATTGGCCGATCGTGGTATCGTTCGGTGGTCAGCAATATGATGTTATCGCTTCCTTTTAGTGCGTAAAATGGGTGCTGATCGTTAACCGAACCTAACTGAATAGTCGTCTTTCCATTCTCCAACACCGCCATATACCTAAGTTTTTCATTTTTTTCAGCAGCTTGCTTTCTAATCAATTCAAATTCTGCATCATGGGTTGAAAGCCTTTTGAAAAAATCATCGATGGTCATATCCTCCTGACAATCTTTTGGGACCATGTTTTCAACCTTAATATCTTCAAGCTCCATGGGCAAGCCAGCTTCACGGGAAAGGATAAGAACCTTGCGTGCTACATCCATCCCATTGAGATCATCCCGCGGGTCAGGTTCGGTATATCCTTTCTCTTTCGCCTCCCTTACGACCTCACTGAATTTTGCGCCCTCAATGAACGAACTGAAAATAAAGTTTAATGTTCCGCTCAACACCGCCTCAATGCGCAACACCTTATCTCCACTGAGAAGTAAATCGTTCATGGTGTTAATGACAGGTAGGCCTGCCCCAACATTGGTCTCATATAAAAATTTGATTCCTCGCTTTCTCGAAACGGACTTCAAATCCTGATATCGGGTTAACGAACCAGAGTTGGCCTTTTTATTGGGTGTGACTATTGAAATGTTCGATGAAAGTATCGAATGATAATATTCAGCCACTTCTTCGCTAGATGTGCAGTCTACAAATATGCTGTTGGACAAATTCAGTGCGATCATGTTTCCAAAGAAGGCATTCATACTCATCGGCTCACCGGATTCAATCAACTGATCCACTGCACTCGCTACATGAAGGCCATCCGACTTAAAGAACATTTTTTTACTATTGGCAACGCCAGCTACATTTACCTCCAGATGATTCTGAAGCGCTAGTTGTTGAAACTGCTTATCGACCATCGACAATAATGACTTACCTATCAGTCCTGTTCCAACTAAAAATACATTTAAAATTTTATGGTCTGAAAGAAAGAAAGCTTCATGAAGTACATTTAATGCTTTGGCAATATCCTGTTCATGTATTACCGCAGAAATATTTAACTCAGAAGAGCCCTGCGCAATAGCCCGAATATTTATTCCATTTTTTCCAAGTGCATTGAACATTCGGCCACTGGTTCCTGGATTATGCTTCATGTTTTCGCCGACAATCGCTACAATGGCAAGATCACTTTCCACCAACACTTCATCCATTTCCTTGCCTTTGATTTCATATTGAAATTCTTTTTCAATGGCGAGCTTTGCCTGTTTAACTTTTGCCGTTTCAATGGCCAAACAGATGGAGTGTTCAGACGAGGCCTGACTTATCAGGATGACGTTGATTTTCTGATTCGCCAACGCACCAAATAGGCGCATCGATACCCCAACAACGCCCATCAAACCACTTCCCTGTACATTGAGCAAACTGATTTTATCGATGGAAGAAATTCCCTTAATGATCAGACTTTTATTATTGGACGTTTCTTTAATTAACGTTCCCTCAAATAATGCATTGAATGTATTTTTTATCCGGATAGGAATATGGTTAATCATAGCAGGCTGCATCGTCGCTGGAAAAATCACTTTTGCTCCAAAGTGAGATAGTTCCATGGCCTCCTGATAGGTCATTTCTTTGACCGTAAATGCTTTCTTTACTTTTCTTGGATCAGCTGTCATCATACCATCCACGTCTGTCCATATTTCTAGCGACGTTGCTTTTAGCGCTCCTGCAAAAATCGCTGCGGTATAGTCTGATCCGCTTCTTCCGATAGTAGTTGTTTCACCCGTTTCCGAAGAACCTATAAAACCCGTTATAACCTGGAGTGATTGATGTGTATTAAAATACTCGGATACAAGTTGATTGGTTGTGTTAAAATCAATACGGGCATACCCAAAGTGATTGTCGGTGCGGATTACCTGACGAGCATCCAGAAATTCAGCATTAATCCCACGCTCCTTCATTGCTTCGGTAATAATAAAGGCTGACAGGCGCTCACCAAAACTCATGATGTAATCCAGCGTTCTTGGTGTTCTCTCTTTAACCAGATAAACTCCGTGCAATACATCTTCCAGTTCATTGATGGTATATTTAACATTGGCAATGACAGCGCTTTGCCGCTGAATGTTTACCAATTCCCGCACTGCATCCAGGTGACGCTGCTCTATGGATAGCAGTTCTTCTTTATAATCAGCCTTCCCTTCCAACGCCCACAAACTCAAATTGATTAATGTGTCTGTAACTCCCCCAAAGGCAGAGAATACAACTGCAATTTTTTCCTTTTCGATATAGGGAATTAGTATATCGATTACTGATTTGATCCTTGGAGGGCTAGCAACAGATGAACCACCAAACTTTAATATATTCATAAAATTCTGAGCTGATACAATTGAGTAAGGTTGAAAGGACAATTTCAACGTTTATTATTTAAAGAGTACACTATGATGTAGGAGGAAGCAGGTATATGTCGGGAGCTACCCCGTAATAATGGTAATAGTTGTATACTCAAAAGAAATTGAGGCTGTTGCTTCGATATGATTGGTGTTCTGAATCAACACGTTGGTAACTATTTTATGCAAGAAGCAAATTGAGATCGTGTATTGCAAAGTTTTTTTTTGATTTTTGTGGCCAGCTACACCGAACTAACACTAAGTAGTAAACCGATATCGATTGAAAATGAGCCGAAAGAAAAAGTATCCGAAAGAGTCTTTGGTAAGTATGACAGAATTGGTGCTACCTAATGATACCAACACGTTGAATAACTTGATGGGTGGGCGTCTAATGCACTGGATGGATATCGTCTCAGCCATTGCTGGACAGAAACATTCTAATAGCACTGTAGTTACGGCTTCGGTGGATAATATCTCATTCCGATCGCCAATTCAATTGGGAAATGTTGTGACATTGAAGGCAAAGGTCACCAGGGCGTTTAATTCTTCCATCGAAATTCGGATTGATGTTGAGGCAGAAAATATCCCAGCAGGAAAAAAAGTAGCTAGTAATACTGCTTACTTTACGTTCGTCGCTGTTGATACAGAAGGAAAACCAATTGAAGTGCCCGAAATTGAACCAGAAACAGATGAAGAAAGAGCTTTATATGACGGGGCATTGAGAAGAAGGCAACTACGATTAATTTTAGCAGGCAGAATGAAGCCATCAGAAGCAAACGAATTGAGATCAATATTTGAACTAGGGGACTAATGGATCAAGAAGTATTCGGAACCATCTTTCAGGAAGATATTTTTCAAATCAAACCAAAACCCATCGTTGTGATTAATGAGGAATGGGGAAAATTAGGTGATAAAGAGCGTGAACTCCTTTCCAAAATTATTGCAGCTTTAAAGATTTCATTAGACGGCATTATCGTTTTATCACGACCCCAACTTGATATTCCTGCCTACGTAGGACAAACCAACCAGCTTATCTATTTTGGAGAATTACCAGCGGGAGTATCCCAATATGAAGTTCTCCAATCAGGTGATTTGTCATTCATATGTTCAGCGAGTTTAAGTCAACTCCTTGATAATGAGCCTGCCCGAAAACAATTATGGCAAGGACTGAGAAAGCTTTTTGCCGTCTGACTGGTCATATTTCCTAAATTTTTAAAAGTTTTAAATTTTTAGGGGCTTCTTATATCTTTGCGGAACTTTTTAAAGACCTGATTATTAATTCAGGCATCGTTGACCTAATAATTTAAAAACCTTTATGCAAAATTTATTGTATGTACTTCCCCTCTTTGGAATTATGGGGTTGCTCTATGTTGTTTGGAAAAGTGCGTGGGTAGGAAAGCAAGATTCCGGCACTGATAAAATGAACAAAATTGCTGAACACATCGCCGAAGGAGCAATGGCATTTCTGAAGGCCGAATATAGAATTCTTATCATCTTCGTTATCTGTGTCGCCTTACTACTGGGAGTAACCGCCAACAGCGAAACTTCTTCGCCATTGGTGGCGGTTTCTTTTGTTATTGGTGCATTTACCTCTGCACTGGCTGGTTTCATAGGTATGCGAGTGGCTACAAAAGCAAATGTTCGTACCACACAGGCTGCGAGAACCAGTTTAGGCAGGGCCCTTGAAGTAGCCTTTGTTGGGGGTTCTGTAATGGGCATGGGTGTAGTTGGTCTTGGAGTCTTCGGACTCAGCATTTTGCTTATTGTTTATTCCAATATTTTTGGGTTTGAAACCCAGTCACAAGTAAATCAGGTTTTAACGATTGTTACTGGCTTTTCTTTTGGAGCTTCTTCTATTGCTCTCTTTGCTCGTGTTGGCGGTGGCATTTATACTAAAGCAGCAGATGTTGGTGCAGACCTGGTAGGAAAAGTTGAAGCAGGTATTCCTGAAGATCACCCACTCAATCCAGCTACCATTGCGGACAATGTTGGTGATAACGTAGGAGATGTTGCGGGTATGGGTGCAGACCTATTTGAGTCCTATGTGGGGTCCATTGTTGGGTCTATGGTATTAGGTGCCGCTTTCATGGTTGATGGTTTTGCTGATCAATTTAATGGTCTTTCTGCAGTTCTTCTCCCCTTGGTGCTTGCCGCAGTGGGTATTGTAATGTCATTTATTGGAACCTTCTTCGTACGAGTAAAGGAAGGTGGGGATCCGCAAAAAGCCCTGAATACCGGAGAGTTTGTCTCGTCGGCGATAATGATTGTTGCATCTTATTTCATCATCACCTGGATGTTGCCGGCAGAATGGACATATCATGACTTATTATATAGAGATGCCAATGGTGAACCAATCGTCAGAACGATGACCTCCTTAGGAATTTTCTGGGCAACAATTATTGGGTTGATCGGTGGGTTATTGGTTGGCTTGATAACAGAATATTATACCGGAATGGGTAAAGGCCCAGTGCTTTCTATCGTACGTCAATCTTCAACTGGCGCAGCTACCAATATCATTGCTGGTCTTGGCGTTGGGATGATGTCTACTGCCCTTCCTATTTTAATCATTGCCCTTTCCATTATGGGCTCTTTTTATTTTGGCGGTCTTTATGGAATTGCCATAGCTGCTGTAGGCATGCTTTCCAATTTAGGAATTCAACTTGCCGTTGATGCGTATGGTCCTATTTCTGATAATGCAGGAGGTATTGCTGAAATGTCTGAGTTGCCCAAAGAAGTCCGTTCTCGGACTGATAAATTAGATGCAGTTGGAAATACCACGGCAGCCATCGGAAAAGGATTTGCTATTGCCTCTGCAGCTCTTACAGCACTGGCGTTATTCGGAGCGTTCATGACCACAGCCAAGGTAGGATCAATTGATGTTTCGAAGGCTAATGTAATGGCTGGCTTATTTATTGGTGGTATGCTGCCCTTTGTATTTTCTGCATTGGCAATGAATGCGGTGGGCCGTGCTGCCATGTCAATGATAGAAGAAGTAAGAAGGCAATTTACTTCTATCCCCGCCTTAAAAGCAGCGTTGGAAGTGATGAAACGAAACGGAGAAAAAGATATGCACGAATGGTCTGCAGAAGATCAGAAAATATTTCAGGATGCCGATGGGAAAGCAGAATACGGTAAGTGCGTAGAGATATCAACCAATGCAGCAATTAAACAAATGGTGCTTCCAGGATTAATGGCAGTTATCGTTCCTGTTATTATCGCCTTTTTACCCGGCTTTGGTGCTGAGTCGTTAGGTGGCATGCTGGCTGGTGTTACCGTGTCAGGTGTTCTGATGGCCATTTTCCAATCTAATGCAGGAGGAGCATGGGACAATGCCAAGAAAAGTTTTGAAGAAGGCGTTGAAATTAACGGACAGATGTATTATAAAAAATCTGAACCCCATAAGGCAGCTGTTGTGGGTGATACCGTAGGAGATCCTTTTAAGGATACATCAGGTCCATCTTTAAATATTTTATTAAAATTGATGTCGGTAGTTGCTTTGGTAATTGCGCCCCTGCTGGTCAATGAGAATTCCACTGCGGATTCAAAGAAAGTAATTGAAAAGAAAATTGAAGTTGTGGTGAAGGCCAACGCAGACCAATTCACTTCTGAGAAATAACTTAACACCAATGCTATATAGAAAGAGTCATGCCTCCAGCATGACTTTTTTTTTAATTACCTTCGTATTGAAAAATGAGAAATATTCTTATTCTGTTTGTATTGTCGATCGGAAACATCGCTTCTGCTCAGACAGGAATCCAGGGAAAGTGGACTTCATTTGATGATGAAACGCAGGAGGCTAAGTCAGTCATTGATATTTTTGAAAAAGGAGGCAAATACTATGGCCGAATTATCAAGTTGTTCAGAAAGATAAATGAAGATCCCGACCCGATATGCACCGCATGTGATTCAGAAGATCCACGGTTTAATGGAAAAATAATCGGGATGGAGATTTTAAAGGACATGGAAAAAACCGGAAATGAATATGATGAAGGAACAATTCTGGATCCTAAGAACGGAAAAATTTATAAGTGTAAAATTTGGATAGAAGGCAGGGACCTAAAACTGCGTGGCTATTGGGGACCATTCTATAGAACACAAACCTGGACAAGGACAGATTAGTAATTCTATCGAAAAAATCACGACCTTGACCGTTAAAAAAATTATTTATTGTTACCTAAAGGTTACCAGCTGTGGCGCTCAGAGTATTTAAGTTGAACTTAGAAATGGACGAAAAGGAAGTCTTCGAAAGAATCAAAAATGGTGATGAGAAGGCGCTGGAGACTATTTATAAGAAATACTATCGTATGATGACCAAATTGGTCATTTCCAATAGTGGAACAGAAGAGGAGGCGCGAGATGTATATCAAGATGCCCTCGTAGTTTTCTGGCAAAAAGCAAGGTCAGGAAACCTGGTGATGACGGCAAAAATTAGTACCTACATCTACAGTATTTGTCAAAACCTGTGGAGAAAGGAATTGGATCGCAAAAAGAGACTTACCAATGAAGAGAAAGACTCTTCCCATAGTATGGATCTTGATGGACCAGAAAGAAATAAAATTATCGCAAAATGTCTTAACCAATTAGGTGAGACTTGTCGCAAAGTGCTGATGTATTATTATTTTGATGAAATGTCGATGCAGGAAATAGCTGAAAAACTAGGATTTGCCAACACAGATACTGCCAAGACGAAGAAATATAAGTGTAAGCAAAAATTAGATGAATTGGTTAAGACTCAATATTCTGAACGGGACTTTTTAGACTAACTACCACATGAGTAATTTTGAACTAATTGACAATTATTTAACCAACCGGCTCAGTGAACTGGATAGGAAATTATTTGAACAAGAAATGGCTTCGGATCCCACATTAAAAGCAGATGTGGATTTACAAAATGAAATCATTCAAGGTTTAAAGGCCGCCCGGGCAGCCGAGCTAAAAACGATGCTGAATCAAGTGACAATCTCAGCACCGATAATTTATTTGTCTCCCATGCGAATTGCTGCTGGATTTATTGGGGCAACTGTTTTAGCTACTGGATTGTATTTTTATGTCGATTTGAAAGAAAATTTTAATCCTACTAAAGTTTCCTCGTCCTTCACCGACTCGGTAAAACAATCAGAACAAATCACGATTGATAAAAATAAGGATAGTATTCCCGTTGTCGATGAGTCGAATGTCCCCCCCAAGTCAATTGATAAAGCGGAGAAGATTACCGAAAAGAAGGTTGATATTTCGAAGGTAGATGATAACTCAAAAAGAGAAACAAAACCTGTCATTGACTTAATCGATCCCACTGAAGAACTGAATGACAGTGAATCAGAGGTTGGTAATTCAGGGTTAAGCAAGACTACTGTTTCGGTTGCCAAAATTAATGTAGATGTAATTTCAACTGAACGTAAATTTAAATCTCATTACCAGTTCGCCAATGGCAAGCTAGTGCTATATGGTAATTTTGATAATGGACTTTATGAAATTATCGAAGTAAACGCTCAACAAAATCGATCCTTATTTCTGTACTATAAGTCCGTCTACTTTCTTTTGGATGAAACACAGCATGAGGTTACCTTACTGAAAGAAATTACAGATCCGGTTTTGAAAGAAAAACTAAAGGAATTCAGAAACCATTAATCAGAATAGCTCTTAAACCCTCCCACCCCGGAGGGTTTTTCTTTTAGGTCATTTTAGGCGGAGAAAGTCCTTAAAAAGTACAAATGATATGTATCTTTGTGGCTAAATGAGCCTACCATCTAAAAAGTTCAATGTTAAAAAGAAAAACCTGGGGAGCTATCCTTATATCAGTGTGGTTTTAAGCATAACATTGGCACTTTTTGTCATTGGTGTATTCGGTTCATTAGTCATATACTCAAAAGAATTAGAGCGACTCGTTAGAGAAAACGTTAAAATCCAGGTTTACCTCAAGAATCAAATCACTGAAACGCAACGGGCACAAATTGAAAAAAGCATTGGGTCCAAAGAATTTATCTCTAAGAGTGAGAATGCAATCCAGTTTATATCTAAGGATGAAGCCGCTAAAGAATTCATTAAAGAGACTGGCGAAGATTTCAATAAGTTCCTGGGCGAAAACCCTTTGAGAGATGCTTTTTTAGTGAAAATAGATGAAGGCTACCATGATGCGGAGAGCTTAAGAAAAATTAAGAGTGAAGTAGAAAAATTAAGCGGCGTTTTTGAAGTCTATTATGTAGAAAACGTAATCGATTCAATTAATAAAAACGTAACTAAAATTGGCCTTATCCTTATGGGACTAGTAGCATTACTGCTAACTATTGTAGTGATGCTGATCAATAATACATTAAGGCTTGCCCTTTTTTCTCAGCGATTTTTGATTCGCAGCATGCAATTGGTGGGTGCGCACAGTAGTTTCATTCATAAACCGTTCATCGTTAGAGCTACCTTACACGGCTTCCTCTCTGGAATTTTATCTG
Source organism: Bacteroidota bacterium (assembly GCA_024643595.1). Lineage (GTDB taxonomy): Bacteria > Bacteroidota > Bacteroidia > Cytophagales > Cyclobacteriaceae > ELB16-189. The sequence continues at coordinate 844 of JAHEMS010000023.1, read as the reverse complement.
TAGCTCTTCTTATCGGTTTGCTCATGGTTGCGACTAAAAAAGTTGAGGATTTAGCACTTATACAGAATAATGAACGTTTGCTACTTTTATTAGGCACTTTAATATTATTGGGTATTCTTGTTGCCGTTGCCAGTACCTTTAGAGCGGTCAATAAATATTTGAAATTATCATTGGATGAATTATACTAAGTATGAATAAATTACCATTCGGAAAGAAAAATTATCAGCTGATGATCGTGGGGGTTATTTTACTAATGCTCGGTTTTTCCATTATGGCAATGGATAAAGATCCATATGGATTTGGATTCCTGGGCATCACCCTTAGCCCTATCATCGTTATGGCCGGTTTTATTGTAGAAATCTTCGCCATCCTTTATACTCCTACAAAGGATAAATAACCTTCATGTCATTTCTGGATGCCATCATTTTAGCCATTGTTGAAGGGCTTACAGAGTTTTTACCCGTTTCTTCAACCGGCCATATGATTATTGTCTCTTCGTTTTTTGGAATTGCTTCTGATCCATTTACCAAAGCATTTACCATTACTATTCAACTGGGCGCCATATTATCAGTGATCATCCTTTATTGGAAGCGATTCTTTCAGTCCACTGAGTTTTACTGGAAATTAATAGTAGCTGTTATCCCGGCTGCCATTCTCGGTTTTCTACTTAACGATATCATTGACCATCTGCTGGAGCGAATAGAAGTGGTGGCGATCATGTTAATCTTGGGTGGAGTCGTTTTTTTATTTATAGATAAAGCTTACCACGAAACAGAAGAACATGGAGACACTGATGTGAACTACTCAACTGCTTTTAAGGTAGGCTTGTTTCAGTGTATTGCCA
>JAHEMS010000384.1 GCA_024643595.1 Bacteroidota bacterium | reverse complement strand
GATTAGTGTTCGAAGCATCATGTGATTTGTTTTGGAATTAAGACAATCGAGTGTCACAGGTCCCCTATTAATAATTCTCATTAATATTTAAAAGTGTGATGCATTCCTTGAGTAGTGCCATTCCCTATTTATCTTTCGGATTGTGAAAAGAGAAACGTTGATCGCCTACTTCTGCCTGGCCGGCATTTGCCTGATCTGGGGAACCACGTTTCTGGTGATGCGGATTGGGGTGATGCATTTTCCTCCGTTTTTGTTCGCGGCTTGCCGGCAGATCATTGCCGGCACCTTGTTAGCAGGATTTTTACTGCTGATCAGGAAAGAAAAATTTCCATCCTGGAACGTACTTCGCATACAGGCATTTCGTGGATTTTTGTTGATCACGTGCGGCAATGGATTGGTATCGTGGGCAGAAGTATTTGTGTCCAGCGGATTGGCCGCCATCATTTGTTCAACCATGCCGGTGATCGTGATCTTATTAAATCTTACCATTAACCGATCAGAATTACCGAACTGGATTATCGCTTTGGGTGTGATGATTGGTCTTTCTGGTATCCTCCTTGTGTTTAGTGAATACCTGGCCGACTTTGCCAATTCAAACTACCGCCTGGGGATTATCCTGATTTTTATCGCCACATTAACTTGGGCGCTCGGAAGTGTACTTACCAAAAGGAAAAATTATGACACTAATCCTTTCCTCAATGCGGGGATGCAAATGTTCCTGGGCGGACTATTTTGTTTGCCATTTAGTTTGGTCTTTGATGATTTAAATCAGGTCGTAATTTCCGTCGAAGTAGTATGGGCGCTTTCATACCTGATCCTGATCGGTTCAGTAACGGCATTTAGCATGTATACCTATGTACTCGCAAAATTGCCGATGACAATAGCCTCGTTGTATGCTTATATTAATCCACTCGTGGCCGTCGTATTGGGCTGGCTGGTGTTGAGTGAAAAACTTAATTTGAAAATCGGGTTGGCGATTATCATTACGGTGTTGGGCATCTATCTTGTCAACGTTGGCTACCTGAGGCTGCAGCGAAAAAAATATGAATCACCAAACCTGTAAGCAATGACGGCTTCTGTTGATTTTAACTCTTGTGAACTTCCCTATAAGCCTACCTTTTCAATACTTATTCCTTCGTGGAATAATCTTGATTATCTGAAATGTTGTGTAGAAAGTATTCGGAAAAATTCACGTTATCAGCATCAGATCATTGTCCATATTAACGAGGGTAAGGATGGAACAGTGGATTGGATAAAAAGTCAATCGATTAGCTATTCGTATTCGGAAGAAAATGTAGGAGTATGCTATGGGTTTAATGCCCCGGCAACATTGGCAGCATCGGATTACATCGTGCTATCGGATGACGATTACTATTTTGCTCCGGATTGGGATTATTATCTGCTGGAGGAAATTAAGAAGCTCAATCATAGATATTTCTGCATATGTGGAACCATGATCGAACATAGTCCAACGCAATATTCGAGCATGATTGCCCCGCATGATTTTGGCAAAACGGCAAAGGAGTTTGAGGAAGACAGATTTTTAAAGGAGTACAATTCATTTCCTTTTGATGATTGGAATGGTGGCAACTGGTATCCCATGGTGCTGCACAAAAGTATATGGAACCTGATAGGTGGACTGAGCACAGAATTTACACCCGGGATGGCATCTGATCCGGATATGATGATGAAACTCTGGCATGCCGGGGTTCGCTATTTTAAGGGAGTTGGTCGATCCCGGGTTTATCACTTTGTTTCCCGCAGTACCGCCCGGGTGAAAAAGAATGATGGCAATAAGCAGTTCTTATTGAAATGGGGAATATCAAAATCTACCTTTTTGATTTTTACCTGAGATTAGGTCAGCCATTTATGGGCTATACACCGGAGCCGATAAGGTCAAATTTCAGAATAAAATTATTGCGTGATAAGGCAAAGCGATTATTTTCTGTTTGGAAAAAGTAATGCATTACCAACCTTGTTTAATTACCTCACAGATATATTGAATGTTCTCCGGTGTCACTTTAAGATGCAGGGGCAGCACGATATATTTTTCTTCCACCGCATCCATATTTGGTAAATTGTCTTGTCTTCCTCCTAAAATGCTGTATCGGTCGTTGCGATAATGTACCTGGCCTGATTCAATTTTATTTTCTCTTAACCTGCGCATGAAGCTTACCCTGTCTTTTTCTACAATGGCGGTGCAAAGCCATGCTGCGTGAGTACGATCTGGTGAATGATCACCAATTAGCCTTATGCCTTGGGCGCCCGTTAATCCCTTTTTGTATTCTTCAAATAATTGTTGCCTGTAAGCAAGTGTTTGATCAAATTCATGAAGAGAAGCAAGTCCCAGGGCGGCGCTGATATCTGTCATTTGATATTTATAACCAACCTCGGTAATATCATTTTCCCAGGTTCCCTTTTGTTTGTTGGACCGGTCGATGCCAAACCACCGGATTCTTTCAGCTTTTTGCACGATGCTATTATCCTGTATGATCAACATCCCTCCGTCACCGGTGGTGATGTGTTTGATGGCCTGGAAAGAGAACATGGTAAATGCGGAAATCTCTCCAATATTTTTTCCTTTATAAGTTGCTCCCAGGGCGTGAGCGGCATCTTCAATCACGGGTATGTCATACTGTTTGGCAATGGCATGCAATTCATCCATATCACATGGAAGACCTCCATAGTGCACGCATACAATGGCTTTTGTTTTTTCATTGATTAATTCACGCACGTGAGGCACGCTGATGTTCAATGTTTCGGGATCAACATCGGCAAACCTGATTTTTACACCCATGTATAAAAATGGAATGCTGGTAGCAGTGCAGGTAAATACCGGTGTGATTATTTCGTCTCCCTCCTGTAAACCGGCTAGAATATATGCGAGGTGCAGGGCATCCGTTCCGGAGCCTACAGCGATTGAAGTTCCGTTTCCACCAAAACGTTCTGAAAATTCCTGCTCAAACTGCGCAACACGAGGCCCCTGACCAATCCATCTTGAGTGCAATACGCTTGTCACCGCTTCCACCGCGGTTTCTGGTATATGGGGATGAAAAAGAACAATGCCTTCAGATTCATTCATCACGGGCAATTCATTCATCGGTTTTTCTTTGTGCAATTGATTCATCATCAACCCTCATTTATAGGGGATTGCAAATTTAGCCCAAAAAAAGAAAGCCCCCGTATGGGAGCCTCTTTCGCTGCAATAATTTATTTCCGTTAAATATTTGGCTGTGGAGTAGTCCTTAAATAGGGTTTGATGCGTGTATGGCCCTTTGGGAATTTAGCCGCGATATCTTCGTCCTTAACACCCGTGACAATGATCACATCCTCTCCATGTTGCCAGTTGGCCGGAGTTGCTACGCTATAATTTGCCGTTAGCTGCAAACTATCGATCACACGGATAATTTCATCAAAATTTCTTCCCGTAGATGCCGGATAGGTGATTGTTAATTTCACTTTTTTATCGGGTCCAATGACAAATACCGATCTCACGGTAGTTTTATCACTGACTTCGGGATGAATCATGTCATATAAATTTGACACTTTAAAAGCTGGATCAGCAATGATGGGGAAGTTTACGTGGGTCTTTTGTGTTTCATTAATGTCTCCAATCCATTCGTGGTGGGATGTAACAGAATCAGTGCTTAGCGCAACTACTTTCACATTACGTTTGTCGAACTCCGCTCTTAACTTGGCCACCGTGCCAAGTTCTGTGGTACAAACAGGGGTGAAATCCGCGGGATGAGAAAATAAAACGCCCCAGCTACTGCCAAGCCATTCATGAAATTTAATAGTGCCCTCCGAAGTTTCCGCTGTGAAATCCGGGGCAATGTCTCCTAATCGTAATGACATAATATTTTATTTTAGTGATTATCTGCAAATGTATATATAAGTCTATGGAATTAATAGTCTAATGGTATACTGAATTCAAACCCATTTCATGTCTTTTCCCTTTCAATAATCTTAGCTAATGTACTTTCCGATAAAATTCTAAGCGTTTCATCGCGTACACCAAGAAATGCGTCTCTGATGCCGCAGGTTTTTTCATCACGACACTCCTCACATGGTTCATAATAATTGAGGGATACACAGGGGAGCATGGCAATGGCACCATCCATCAACCTTATAATGTCAATCAGATTAAC
>JAHEMS010000383.1 GCA_024643595.1 Bacteroidota bacterium | reverse complement strand
ATATGGTTTTAATTCTATCCTCACGGCGAGAAAGAAAAACGCATATATTTTATCCTCTCACCTTTCATTGCAAACATCTCTTCATATTTGGTCCTGATATCAAAGCACTCCGGCCTTAAATCAGATTCGTACAAATCATGGGTAGAGGCAAAGTCAACCAGGTCATTTCGATACGCCAATTCCTCCATGGTAAAATTGAAAAGATCTGTATTATCTGTTTTAAACCTGAAATATCCACCTGGACGAAGTAATTTTTTATACATATCCATATACCGCGAACTTGACAATCTTCGCTTGATATCACGAATTCGCGGGCGAGGATCTGGAAAGGTAAGCCAGATCTCATCAACCTCCCCATATTCAAAAAAGCTTTCTATAAATAAAATATCAGTACGCAAAAATGCTACATTCGCCAATTGATCTTCTACCGCCCAGGTACTTCCCTTCCAGAGCCGATCCCCTTTTTTATCTACACCAACAAAATTCCTGTTCGCCATGGCACGGGCCATTCCTACTGAATATTCACCTCGACCACAGGCGAGTTCAATGGTGATGGGATTGCTATTTTTAAAGTAGTCTCTGTTCCACTTTCCCTTTATCTCCTGGTAAATTTCCTTTCCTGGTTCAATTACATTTTCTCTGCCGGCAATTATTTCAAACCGCTTGAGTTTACTTTTCATTTCTGCAAATCATTATAAATTTTCAATTTCAGCTACGACAAACGTACTGCCGCCAACAAAAATAAAATCCTCTACGGTGCTATTCACCCTGGCTGCCTGTATGGCTTCGTTTACATTTTCGAATGTATTACCCATCAATCCAAACGCTTCGGCTTTCATTTTCAATTCATCCGGCGACATCGCTCTTGGTATGGAGGCCGCGCAAAAATAATAGGAGGCGTTGGTTGGTAATATGGATAGTACTTTCGAAACATCCTTGTCTTTCACCATTCCAATAACCATATGAAGATGATGATATTTTGTATCACTGATCTGTTTCACAATCTCCCTGAGACCATCTTCGTTATGACCTGTATCACAAATGATGAGTGGCCTTTCACCGATCGTTTGCCAGCGACCACGAAGGCCTGTAAGTCGCGACACAGCTTTCAGTCCATTCTCCACGTGCTTATGGGAAATAACAAATCCCAATCTTCTTAACTCCTCAATAGCGGCCAAAACACCCGCTAAGTTCCTGGTTTGATATCTACCCTTCAAATCCAGATCCAAAAAATATTTATTGTTTCCATGATGCACGGCATAATATCCAGGTGACTTAGATATCACCTTGAAATGATCAGAAGCAAATGTGATCGCACTTTCACATTCTTTGGCCCTTACATTAAATACACTTTCTACTGCTGATTGTCGTTCGCTGATGACGATCGGTACATGCGGTTTAATAATGCCCGCTTTTTCGAAGGAAATTTTCTCCAAAGTCGTGCCCAACAAATCCATATGATCCCAACCGATATTCGTAATTAGCGAAAGTACAGGCGTAATTACATTGGTTGAATCAAGCCTACCACCAAGACCCGTTTCTATCACGGCAATATCAACTTGTTGCTGCGCAAAGTAATCGAAAGCCATCGCTACCGTGATCTCAAAAAATGAAGGATTAATTTTCTCTATCGCTGGTTTAATCCTGCTCACAAAATCAACCACGAAATCCTTACTTACTTCAATTCCATTTACCCGTATGCGTTCAGTAAATTCCTTAAGATGAGGAGAGGTGTATAATCCGGTTTTATAACTTGCCGATTGGAGTACTGCTGCGAGCATATGTGAAGAGCTCCCTTTTCCATTGGTGCCAGCGACATGTATAGATTTAAATTTATGGTGTGGATTACCCAGTAATTCGCACAAGGCAATCGTATTAGTCAGATCTTGCTTATACGCTACAGCGCCTACCCGCTGAAACATGGGAAGGTTTTGATAAAGATAGTTTAGGGTTTCAGCGTAATTCATTCCGGCAAACGCTGCGAAATTAGTTTTTATGTCAGAAAATAAAAAAGCCATCATGTAGACGGCTCTCCTATCCTATAGTAAGAAGTTTTACTTACCTAATTTAAGGATCTTGAATCCAGCAGAAATTTGAAATACCTTATTCTTTGTTTCTGGGTTATTGGAATTATCGCTTATATCTGATAGACCTAAATTATATCTTGCGTCGAGCATAAGACCAAAGGGCAGATCCCAGCCAACTCCCAATGCAAGGCTTACGTCAGAAGTTTTATAGAGATTCTTCACATCAGTTGGGGACTTTATTCCATTCACTACAGTCTCAGCTTCGGCTTTAGATAGAAATCCAAACTGCGGACCTACCTGAAGGTTAATTCCTGCAATCGTATATATCTTGAGCAGAATTGGCACATTGATATAGTCAAAGTTGGCTTCCAGGTTTTGTGAATTAAACTCGTATTTGCTGCCCTGGCGGGAGAAAATAATCTCTGGTTGAATGCCAATCTTGGTTAACTTAAATAGCGCGAAGGCGCCCGCATGATAGCCCGTTCTATTGTTATAGTTCGTGGCTACACTTGAATTCACATCAAGCTTGGCAAAATTAAGCCCACCCTTGATCCCCAATGCAAATTGAGCTTGCGCAAGCGATTGATTGGCAAATCCTATAGTGCTAAGAACCACGATCAAAATTTTAATTTTTTTCATAAATCGATTTTATAGTTGATGAATGGGATGAAAATTTACGGTCCATAAAAATAATCAGGCCTTCGTTTATAGCTTCATAATCAATTAACATTTATTTCTTGGGCAAATAAATGAAGACTCCCAAGCGAAGAAATAAACCTGAAGTAATGTCCTTATTATCAGAATCCTTGTTTTTGTAACCAATAGAGCGGTATCCAATTTGTGGTTCCAATGCTATCGATTCATTTAATAGCACCATATACCCTGCTGCCAACAACCAACCCGAAATTCCATCTTTCGATGTCTGTGTTGTGCTTCCCGTAGAGAGCTCCGATTTCTGTGATCCCAATTGAAACCCTCCCTGAGCATAGAACTTATCGAAATAATAACGAGCGAAAGGTGACAATTGAACAGACGATGTCTTGGATTTAGAAGTACTACCATCCTGCTTAAACGTAGAGGTGCCAAGAATGATACCAGCCCCGACAGCAAGATTATCCATAATAAAGTATCCTGCTGTTGGCTCTATAGAAAAACTTGTTGTCTTACCATCAGTCGAAATTGATCCATTGGCTAACTTACTTTTTTCAGTATCAAAACCGAAATTCAAATTAGTGCTGCCTCCTAATAAAATGTTTCCCTTATTGGTAATCTGTGCAAAACTCGCTGTAAATACAGCGGCTAAAAATAAAGTAATAGTGGCTGCTTTTTTCATAAGAATTTAAATTAAAGTGCGAAGATACGACTTTAAGAAACGGATAAACTTTTTATCGTCTGATGGTCATTAAAAGCGACCAACTATAATTTTACAGGCCAAATTCTGGATTTTTGCCTTTCATTTTACGATAAAAAGTAAGTAACGTCTGCATATCTTTATCAAAGTCAGCAGTGGTTATCAATGGGTCTCCAATAACAATACGCCTGGTGGAGAAGTCAAAGCCGACCGGCACGATAGGCACATTAGCTCCCTTGGCGATATAATAAAATCCGGTGCGCAGTTTATCAACTTTTTTACGTGTTCCTTCCGGAGCAAGGGCAAGTATAAAATCTTCATGCTCATCAAAAATTGCAATGGCTTGTTGCACTACATCATGACTACTGGACCGGTTAACCGGGTAGCCGCCAAGTGCCCGAAAGAACCAACCAAACGGAGGTTTAAACAAGGTATCTTTACCCAGAAAGTGCGCCTTCTGTATCCGGAGAATACTGCGTGCCGCAACACCTAGCGGAAAGTCCCAATTGCTGGTGTGGGGGGCAACGGCCACGATATACTTCCTGAGCTCCTGTGGAAAATCACCCATTATCTTCCAGCACAGTAATTTAAAAATCAAGACATAAAAATGTCGCAACATCAGATCAGTTGTTCAATTAAATCATCACTTGCGATATACGGTATAGTTACTGTACTGCTATTCGATTCCTTTTCTATGGTAGTAATCGCTCCCTCGTTTCGCGCCCATGCCCTGCGGGCGATTCCATTATTTACATCAAAGTATAACATGTTTCTTAATTTTCTT
>JAHEMS010000382.1 GCA_024643595.1 Bacteroidota bacterium | reverse complement strand
GTTTTGCTTCCCCGATGGGCATGTAGGTTCCTTCACCAGTCATACGAAAACTGCAGTTCTTATAGTTTCCAATATTTCCTGCACCGGCTTCATGTAATTCGGAAATTACTTTTTCTGCATTTTCTTTAGGTATGAAAGTTACCAGTTTACTTAAAGTGTTCTTTTTAGGTTGCAGGATGGACAACTTCTGCAAACCTATTTTATTGGCTATTTTTTTATTAACACCAGTGTTAATATTATCCAAGTTCGTGTGTATAGCATAAATCGCAACATCAGATTTAATCGCCTTTATGATCACTCTTTCGACATACGTTTGACCAGTAAGTTTTTTAATCCCCTTGAAAAGTATCGGATGATGGGCTACGACTAGATTGCAATTTTTGTTGATCGCTTCATCGATCACTCTTTCAGTACAATCCAACGTAACCAGAATTCCTTTTATAGTATCATTAGGTTGACCTGTAATCAAGCCACTATTATCATAGTCTTCCTGCAAACTTCGTGGAGCTAATTTTTCCAGGTAGGATGTAACATCTTTTATCTTTACCGTAGTCATTGATTATGTACTTTTGATCAAAAATAACGAAAGATAGCGGGACCGTTTTATGTTTATTTACAAGTACCTGTTATGGCCATTTGCTTTGCTTTATGATTTAGCAACGCGCATTCGGAATCACCTTTTTGACATTGGTCACAAGCCATCGTTCGAATTCGACACCACAATAATTAGTGTTGGTAACCTAAATGTTGGTGGTTCGGGAAAAACACCCATGGTGGAGTACTTGATTCGATTGTTGAAGGATGGCTATCAACTGTCCACCTTGAGTCGAGGATATGGAAGAAAAACAAGGGGGTTTCGTATTTCTTCTATTGCTGAAAGTGCACGAACAATTGGTGATGAACCTTTTCAGCTTTTTAGAAAATTTGGGGAAAAGGTAAAAGTGACTGTGGGTGAGGAGAGGGCATTGGCGATTTCAACAATTCTTCATGAGTTTCCAGACGTGCAGGTTATTTTGATGGATGATGCTTTTCAGCACCGGACGGTAAAACCGCAATTCTCGATTCTGGTTACTGATTATGAAAAACCTTTTTATAAAGATTTTCTGCTTCCCGTTGGACGTTTACGTGAAGCAAGAAAGGGGGCAAGCCGTGCGGATGCGATTGTAGTGACAAAATCAGACGGAATCACGGAAGAAGAAATGATTGAAATGCGGAATCAAATCCATATTTACGGAGGTGAACGACCGATTTATTTCTCGGGATTGAAGTATCAGGAACCTTTGCCAATTCATCACCAAAATAAAATCAGCAACAGTATTATCTTAGTTTCAGGGATTGCAAAAAATTCGCACTTTGAAAAGGAGGTATCAAAATTGTACCATGTAGTTAGACACTTTTGCTTTGAAGATCATCATGTTTATTCGAAGGAGGATATACAGCGAGTCCAGCAAAGTGCAACAGAATTGAATATCTCATCTATACTGACAACAGAAAAAGACATGGTAAAGCTGATTGCACCTCAATTGCTCTCCTTATTGAACAATCAGTGGTTCTATCTTCCCGTAAAACTGGTTTTTATTAAAGATGGAACGCATTTTGATAAAGCAATTATCCAGCTGGTAGAGTATGAAATCCAGAAATTTTCTAGAATAAAAAATGCTGACCCAGATCGTTAATCATTGAACTACAGACCTATTTTTGTGCGTGTTTTATAGAAGATTTATACTTACAGTTTTTGCTTTAGTAGGCGTTTTTGCCTTGATGGCCCAGGATCCTGGTACTGGCCGAAGAGGTAAAGGGTCTCAGATTGTTGATGACTCAACTAAAAATGTTTATGGACCCAAGACCACATTATGGATCACCGAAGATGATCTTTTTGCAAACAAGAATCACTATGAACCTCTGGACACCGCACTCTCCAACTATCACCGATGGACCTATATTCAACGATTTAATAACCTATACCAGGATTTGGGTAATGTAGGGACTGCGTTGAATCCGATTCACCCGGTTGTTAGCGAAGTTATTGGTGCAACGCCAGGCTACTCTGTCTATAATCTTTACTATGCCACTGAAGCCCCTGTCTTTTTTGATACAAAATCTCCTTATACAAGCTTTCGTCTGGTTTGGGGTGGCGATGGTAGGGCGTTGAGCAAAATTCAATATAGTAGAAATATTAATCCACGATGGAATTTTGGTTTTAATTACCGTCCCATGTTGGTGGACAAGCAGATTCAGCGGCAAGGCAAAGGAGATCGTCAAACGATCAGCCATTATTACGATTTATATTCCAGTTATCGTTCTAAAAACGATCGTTATTTTTTATTATTTGATTATCGACGAATTAGGCATCGAGTAAACGAAAATGGAGGAATTTATTTGGTCAGGGATACAACCCTAAATGGGTATTACGATCCTAATGCCCAGCCCTATCTACTTTCAGCAAAATCAGAGGAACAAAAGAATGAATTGCATATATTTCATCAATATCAGTTGGCCTCACCTTTCCAACTTTATCATCGTTTGGATATTTCCAAACAGATCAACCGGTTTACGGATACGAGAGGATCGGAAACCAATTATGATAAGTACTTTAGCTATACCAATACCGATTCTGATATCAATGTAAACGACGTTAATGATAATACTGAATTCAAAACATTAGTCAATGAAGTAGGAATCAAGGGAGATGCTGCTTTTTTGTTTTATAATTTTTATTATAAGATGCGAAGTTTTAGCACGTACAATAGATATATAGATGAATCCTTGCTCTCCTTTAAAAATGATGGAGTAGAAAGTTATGTTGGAGGAAAGATTTCTTTTCGATACGACTCGGTAGGAGAGCTTTCAGGCAATGCTGAATACTTATTGGATGGAAATTATCGATTGCAAGCTACTCTTACTACACCCTGGCTGGATGCCAAGGGAATTAGTGTTTTGGCCAAGCCCGGATTTTTACCTCAGGCTTATCGGGGAAGTCATCATTCATGGGTAAACAACTTCTCCAGCACATTCACCAATCAATTGGAGGCTTTTTTAAAAGCCAGGTGGGGTGCGTTTTTTATTTCACCAGGAGCACGTTATACCATTTTATCAAACTACATCTATTATAGGGAAAATATAGTGCCTGGTGAGCAAGCTGTATTGCCTATGCAATCGTCGGGTAGTCAGCATGCCTTTTCTCCAGAATTGAGAATGCAATTTCGTTTTTTCAGAAACTTCTATTTGAGGCCACAAGTCATTTATACAGCACTACTTAAAAATGAAGATGATGTGCTGCGTATTCCTACATGGTTTGGAAATGCGCAACTTTCCTACGAGAACATTCTCTTTAAAGGAAACATGCAAGCCCAAATTGGATTCGACATGTATTACCGCTCTTCATATACCGCATTAAGTTACGATCCCGCCATTCAACAATTTTATGTGCAGAATGATTTTATCAATTCTTCCTATCCATTAGTAGATTTTTTCTTTAATGGAAAATTCAAGCGTGGAAGGTTCTTTTTCAAATACCACAACCTTGTTCAGGCATTTACCGGAAAGGGATATTTAATAACCCCGTATTACCGGGGACAAATTAATATTATGGACTTTGGCTTTGACTTAATTTTATTCGACTAATGACAAAGCATGTTTTGGGTCTGGAGTTACCAACCGATCCGCGATGGGTTAACATTGCAGAGAAAAACATTGAAGATATTCTGGTTGATCATGCCTACTGTGAGCAAAAAGCTGCTTCATCATGTATCTCGTTAATCATTAGTTATCCCGAAAAAACAAGACTAGTGGAACTACTAACCCCGGTTGTAGCAGAAGAATGGAGTCATTTTGAAAGGGTGTTGCTGGAGCTCCGTAAACGGGGATATCAACTCGGCTATCAACGCAAAGATGAGTACGTTGATAAACTTCAGAATATCGTGAAGAAGGGTGGAAGCAGGGAGCAGCAATTGGTTGAAAAGCTATTACTCAATGCGCTTATTGAAGCACGAAGTTGCGAACGATTTCGATTGTTATCGAATGAAATAAGTGACGTAGAGTTACGTAAATTTTATTATGAACTGATGGTCGCTGAAGCAGGACATTATAAAAACTTTTTAGTGCTGGCCAAGGAATTTATGGATCCGCAATTGGTCGAAATACGGTGGAGACAAATTCTTGCGC
>JAHEMS010000381.1 GCA_024643595.1 Bacteroidota bacterium | reverse complement strand
GGGAAAAATGGTTGGTTATAAATTACGCGGAGTTGGAATCAATGCCGGCAATCCTACGCGTGAAGATAACTTTCCATCCGGTGCGGTAGATAATTTGCTGATTGATTCTCACGAGCATAAGTCTACAATCACCACGGGTGCATGGCGTGCACCGATCACCAACTTTCTCGCCTTTGCCGAACAGGCATTTTTGGACGAGGTTGCATTGGCCGCCGGGAAAGATCCGGTGCAGTTCCGTTTGGAATTACTTGATCGTGCCAAGCAATCACCTGTAAACGCCATTAAGTACGATATTGATCGAATGATTGCAGTAATAAAAACGGTGGCAGAGAAATCTGGCTGGGGTACGAAGAAAAATCTGGCGCAAGGATTCAGTGTTTATTTCTCTCATCGATCGTATGTAGCGCAGGTGGCTGAAGTAGAGATGAAGAATACAACTCCAGTATTGAAAAAGATTTATGCCGCTGCGGATTGTGGAATTGTGATCAACGAAAGTGGGGCCAGGCAGCAGGTTACCGGTGGTATTGTAGATGGTATGGGCCACGCCATGTATGGGAACCTGACTTTTAAAAATGGGGCTGCGGTACAGCGTAATTTCAATAACTATCGGCTTATTCGTTTTAAAGAAGTGCCCGAAGTAGAAATTCATTTTGTGGATAATGGAATTGACCCTACTGGCTTGGGTGAGCCTGCATTGCCGCCAACCGGAGGAGCGATTGCCAATGCGATCTTTAAAGCGACTGGGAAGCGTTTATACAACCAACCTTTTACCTTACAGGAAGAAATGAAAGCCGTAAGATTAGGAGAGAAGATGTAATTGACGACCACTCTGATACGCAGTGTTGTTTGTCTCACTGAGCGTGTGAAAGGGTGATTAATAATAAATAAAAAACCTCTGCGGTGTTCAGTAGAGGTTTTTTTTATTCTGATCGGATTGGAGGTTGTTATATATACTGGTGAAAGAATGCTTTAATAAGTCAATGAAAACTAAATATGTCCTGAGAGTAAGTTTAATTTATTGTAACAAGTGTGGCCTTTGTGAAACTAAGTTTGAAAACTGTGAAGGCTACCATGAACAACCCTGTAGACGAAATTAGAAATGAATAAGTAGAAGACTTCGAAGAAAAAAATAGAATATACATCTGAACTTCTAACAACCACTCATCGCTATGAGACACTTTGTAAATCATTCAAGGTTAACTACAGGAAGAATCCCCGTTAACTTTTCAATTGACAAGAGGACTAAGCTCAACATTTTTCTGGTCGCCTGCTTAATGTTTCCTTTTCTATTGACTGGCCAGGATCATGCTGCTCATAGTCAACATACCACAGTAAGCAATACAATTGAACCTCAGCCTTTGCTTGCTCAAGCCATTCGCCTCCAGGAGGCATTGACCTTTCTGGGTAGTTCTTTAACATCCGTGGATGAAAAGCGTCTTAGGGAATTGAAGGACAAACTTTTTGATCAGGAAACTGTTGCACACATCCAGGATATTCTAGATCCGTATTGCCTTGCGGTTGTAAGCATCAATCCAGAAGCAAGGGTTAAGGTGGAAAGAGGAATGGCTGATGCGAAATTGATACAAGGTGGATGGACTACTTTTCTTGTTAAAGTAGTTAATGATGCCGGGGCAACTGCACCGCTTCAAGTTGAAAGTCCGAATGCAGTTACACCGCTGCATGCACCTACGGAATACCTGGACTCACGTGTAAAACCTGAAAATGTAATTAGTCCGGGTCAGGCAGCTAACCGTTTTCTCGAAGCGCAGGTATATCATAATCGCCCTATGAAAAGCAACCTCTCCGGACTGAAACTGGAATATGCAATTGTTCAGCTCTATAGCAAAGATGTAGGGCAGCGTGAGGCTGAGCTTGGTTTTAACATCGGTCAGGGTACGCAGGATATCGGTTTTCGTAATACCATTAACGTGCTATTCAACATACGTCCTTCGGTGAAAGTCACACTTGACGTGAAAGACGAAGACGGATCTCCGGTGATGGCCTCGTTTCTGATTGAGGATGGTATCGAGCGGATTCTGGATAGTGTAAATACATTAAACAACGTAGGGTTTCATCGTGCGGCAGCTCAGAAAGAATTCTACGCACCAGCTACTTTCAAAGGAATTTATCCGCTGCCCTCAAGACGAGTAGCTGCCCTGGATCAGTATCCGGATTTTTTCTTTCAGCCTCAGATCTACCGCAGCACTGGGGAAGATGTGCAATTACCTCCTGGTCAATATAAGGTAACTTTTACAAGAGGCCCTGAGTACACTACTCAAACACGTGAGTTGGTTATACCAGATGGAGCAAATTCTTTTAACGCATCGTTCAAACTTCAGCGATGGATAAATATGGCTAAGCTGGGATGGTACAGTTCAGATCATCATGTTCATGGTGGTGGATGCAGTCACTATGATAGCCCAGAAGAAGGTGTGCCACCCAGCAATATGTTCCGACAGGCATTGGGAGAAGATGTTAACGTCTCCGCAAATTTAGCGTGGGGTCCCAGTTGGTATCATCAGAAAACTTTTTTTACGGGTAAAGATGATCCGCTTTCTACAACGAAGAACATCCTGCACAACGATGTGGAAGTATCCGGCTTCCCATCTTCTCATGCAGGTCACCTTGTTTTGTTACGATTGAAGGAAGATGATTATCCGCAGACAACAAAAATAGAAGAGTGGCCCAGCTGGACGTTGCCGGTTTTGTCATGGGCTAAATCACAAGGTGGAGTAGTGGGCTATTCACATTCTGGATGGGGCCTGCAACCTATTGAGAAAACCAACGATCTTCCTAATTACATAACACCGAAGATGGATGGAATTGGTGCCAATGAATACGTGGTCACCGTTACACAGAATGTGGTCGACTTTTATAGTGCGGGTGATACGCCTGCTCCCTGGGAATTGAATATGTGGTATCATACACTTAACTGCGGGTATACTCCAAGAATAAGTGGTGAAACAGATTTCCCGTGCATCTATGATGAGCGAGTAGGTCTTGGGCGAAGTTATTTTAAACCCGATGGTCCGCTGACCTATGATAGCTATGTTGAGACCATCCGGAAAGGACGTTCTTATGTTACTGATGGAAGATCGCATATCACCGACTTTAAAGTAGATGGACTCGAAGCAGGTACAGGAAACAGTCAGCTGGAGATCAAGGGTAAGAAGTCAGTGAAGATAACAGCCAGGGTAATTGCAAACTTGCCTGAAAAGCAGGATGAGACTGGTGCCAAGATTGCCAAAAGTCCACTTGAAAACCAACCCTATTGGCATCTTGAGCGGGCCCGCGTAGGAACTACACGACAGGTTGCCGTGGAATTACTGGTGAATGGAGAATCTGTTGAAAAGGTGTTGATTAATGCCGATGGCAAATGGAACGACATCAGCTTTGCACACACGATCAGTAAATCGAGTTGGGTGGCAATGCGCATTTACCCAAGCGCACACACCAATCCGGTATTTATACAGGTAGATGGTAAACCCATTCGTGAAGAGCGAAGCGCTAAATGGTGTCGCAACGCGGTAGATCAGTGCTGGAAAATGAAAAGCCCAAACATAGAGAAAGATGAACGCGCAGCTGCTGAAGAGGCATATGATACAGCTCGTAAAATATATGACAAGATAATTCAGGAAGCCTCAGGTAACTAACTTGTTGCCCCGGTGGATAAATCATGTTATACACAGTGATCGTAAAATAAAGGAAGTAAGTAAGTAATACTAACTGACCGTTATGACGAACAGGAATGCACATTGGTGTATTTAATAAAAAGCATCTGTGGAGCAAGCTTTTACTTTCACAATCATTGGAGACTTAAATAGTGGGGAAAGCCTAATTAGTACTGAGTTGACTTTGCTTCATGAAGTAGTTTTCTAATTCCAGCGCTATTTTTTGAGTAATTTCAGTGAGAGATATTTGATAGACTTCATACACCTTCACAAGATGATCCTGGATAAAAGGTATTTCGGAATTATCTTTTTTATATTGATCGTCATTTTGAAATACTGACATCTCATAAAGATCATCAATTTGATACGAGGGTATGGGAATCGATTCACCAGTGGTCATATCAGTATATTTACCCTTACACCTGGTATGTAGATAGGAGTTCTTAATCCATACTGATTTTTCTTTGATGAAGATAGTTGAGTCTGCTTGACAGAGCTGAAACGAATAGGTTATTTC
>JAHEMS010000380.1 GCA_024643595.1 Bacteroidota bacterium | reverse complement strand
TCCAGCCAGGCAAATAATAAGTGCTGCTATAATTTTATTAAAACCAGTCAAGCTTAGCTATTTTTCTTTCCCGCAGAAATCTTGCTTAGTAACGAAATCAGAATGTATAAAATTATTATGATGGGCAAGGCTCCGGCATTTAATGCTAATAACAGGAATACGGATACAGCCAGAAAAGTAAACCTCAATTTGTTATTTGCCCAAGAGAAATTTTTGAATTTTAGTGAAAAGAGTTCTATGGGTGACACCATCAATAATGAAAAAATAACGGTAATACCAGTGAGAACAGGGGTTGTTAATACGATTGATCGAACTGAATCAGGCAAGAAAACGAGCGAGGTGATGAATATGGCGTTTGCCGGGGTTGGAACACCAATAAATAAATCAGTTTGTCGGGCATCAACATTAAACTTGGCCAATCGCAATGCGGAAAAAACAGCAATCATTAGCGATACATAAGCAAGCCAGCCTGCTTCCGCGGATGAATCTATCCAGTGATACATGGCCAATGAGGGAAGCACACCAAAACTCACCATATCGGCAAGTGAGTCGAATTCTTTACCAATAGGTGAAGATACCTTAAGAAGCCGGGCTGCAAACCCATCAAAAAAATCAAATATGCAGGCCATCCAAATAAAGTACGCAGGCTCAACTGGATAATTTCCAGAAAGACTGATTAAGCCAAGACATCCGCTCAATAGATTGCCGCTGGTTAGTGCGTTTGGTATATGTCGTAAAAAACTCATCGTCCAGGGCTTAATGCGCAATAGGGATTAGAATATTTTTCCTGTCCTACGGTAGTTGGTGCACCATGTCCAGGATAAATGTTTACATGATCGGGCAATGCAAATATTTTTTGTTGAATACTTTTGATTAATGTATTAAGGTCTCCTCCGGGCAGATCAGTGCGACCGATACTTTGTTCAAACAGTACATCACCGCTAAATAGAGAGAAAGATTCCTGATGATAAAATCCGATATGACCGGGGGCATGTCCAGGTAGAAAAAGTACATCAAGTCGCGTTTTCCCAAATGATACAGTATCACCTTCAGATAAAAAATTATCAGGCAGTGCTTCCTGATATAGATTGAATCCATAAGAAGGCGCATAGGCTTTTACGGACCTTAATAGCGGCTCATCATTTTTGTGAATGAGAAAGGGCACATGGTAAGTTTCTTTCACAAAATTATTGCCCAACACATGGTCAATATGGCAATGTGTATTTAGAAGATACTTAAGCTGAATTTTTTTATCTCTAATGAATTGAACCAGAGCATCCTTCTCTGATTTCTCGTAACAACCCGGATCAATCACAACACCTTCTCCTGAATCGTCATAAACAAGGTAAGTATTTTCTTCAAAGGGGTTAAACGTAAAGGTTTGTATTTGAATCATCGTGAACCGCAAAAGTAATTCCTTTTATTAAAACATATACTGGCCTGTAAGGTTTGTTAGGTTGTATTACTTTGAAATAGTCTTCGTTCTAAAGGATGGTATCGTATTTTTGAAGGATTAATTTATTTCCTCATCAAATCAGTAGATTATATTATAGTAGGTCAGGGCCTTGCTGGTTCAACACTTGCTTTGCGATTACTGGAGCGCGGCAAAAGTATCCTGGTTTACGATGAACCCAATTCTAACCGGAGTTCTGCAATTGCCGCTGGATTGTTTAATCCAATAACCGGCAAGTTAATGACTAAGACTTGGATGGCGGAAAGTGTTTTTGCGGAACTACATCAGTTTTATTCATGGGCCGAAAAAAAATTAAATCATCGCTTCTTTTACCCACAGTCAATTTATCGTCCATTTTTATCCGCTGAAGAGCAAAATGAATGGATGGGAAAGACTGCGGATCAAGCACTTCGCCATTATATTCAAGAAATATTCTTGCGTAGTCGATATGGTCATCAGGTTAATGATCCTTTTGGAGGTTTATTATTAAAAGAGTGTGGATACCTGGATGTGATGGCATTTCTAAAAGCCGTTAAGAATAAATTACTTTCAAGCCATGCCTATGTTTCAGGTCGGTTTGATGAAGTTAAACTCAGAATGGAATTGAGTGGAATTCGCTATGATGATTTTATCGCAAAAAAGATAATTTTCTGTAATGGAACAGCGATCAAAAATTCTTCATTTGGGTCTTCAGTACCGGTACGCCCGTTGAAGGGAGAAACCCTGGTGATTGAAACACCGGAAAATCTGGAACTGATTTACAACCGAGGTGTTTATATGGTGCCCATGAGAGAAATAAATACCTATAAAGTTGGCGCTACCTATGATTCTAAATTCCTAACAGCTGATATTACATCGGCTGGCAGAGAAGAATTACAAAATAAGCTATATGAATTATTGAATATTCGATTTAAGATTATTTCACAGGATTGGGGATTCAGGCCTACAACGCCTGACCGAAAGCCAATTTTAGGCATGCTACCCGGTAATGAAAACGTGGTTATTTTTAATGGCTTGGGTACTAAAGGAGTCAGTCTGGCTCCTTATTTTTCGGGCCACCTTCTGAATTGGCTTTTAGGGGAGGGGGAAATTCAGTCAGAAGTAAATATAAATCGGTTTAAATCGTTATTTTCGAAATCTACAGGAGCAGTATGAGAGGATCGTTTCGATATTTCGGGGTATTAGCCGGAATTTTACTTTTAATCAATCAGTCCTTTGGACAACAGGCGCTTGAAACCTTTGGTAAAAACCGAATTCAGTTTAAGCATTTTGAGTGGAAGTATCTGAGTTCCGAAAATTTTGATATCTATTATTATGGCGAACGAAAGGTTGTTGCGCAGGAATCGCTACAATATCTTGAAGCAGAATTTGACCGAATAACCGATCTCATTGGGTTTTATCCTTACCAAAAGACAAAAGTTTTCCTTTATAACTCCGTTATTGATTTGCAACAGAGCAATATGGGCTTGATTGGCGCCCAGTTCACTTCGGGAGGAGAGACAGAATTCATTAAACCCTATGTGGAAGTAGCCCATCCGGGAAACATTGAAGAGTTCAAGGAAGAGCTGATTTTTAAATTTTCAGAACTGATGCTGAACGAAATGATGTTTGGAGGAAGCCTGAAAGACATGTTTCAAAATGCGGTGTTGCTCAATTTGCCAGATTGGTTTGTTGATGGCGCTTCACGTTATGTGGCCAAAGGATGGAATGAAGAAATGGATGACTTTGTAAGGCAGTTTATTAAGAGCAAAAAAGTAAATAAGGCCCTTAAACAAACAGGCAAGGAATCCGCATTAATTGGACAGTCTGTCTGGAATTTTATAGTTGAGAAATATGGCAAGAGCAGTGTCAATAATATTTTGAACTATACCCGTATCATACGCAACGAAGAGAAAAGTGTGATGATCACCTTAGGGATTTCCTTCAAACAGCTCATGATTGAATGGAAGAGTTTTTATAGTAGCATGGAGCAGAGTGTAGCTAAAAGTTACATTAGTCCTGCTGATTCCAACAAATTCAGTTCATCTCATCGCAAAACTCTCATTTTCACAACGGTTAAGATTAGTCCGGATGGAAAGAAAATTGCCTATGCGGAAAATGATCGTGGTAAATTTAAAGTGATCGTTAAATCATTGGAGAATGGCAGGGAATCAGTAATCCTGAATGGTGGAAATAAAGTTATCAAGCAAGATGTTGATTTCAGAGTGCCTTTGTTAAGCTGGGCTGATGCGAATACGCTTGGCGTTATCGGTACAAAAAACGGACAATATGTTTTTTGGCTTTATGATTTGCAAACCAAAAGTAAGCTCCCCCGTGAATTGGATCGTTTCAGTAACATACGCAATTTTGATTTTTCGGGAAACGGAAGGTTGGCCGTTTTAAGCGCAGATTTCGAAGGACAAAATGATCTGTTTCTGATCAGCAGTCGTAGAGACAGAACAAGAAGATTGACTAATGATTTATACGATGATCTTGATCCCTCGTTTATACCCAATTCCAATACCATTGTCTTTAGTTCAAATCGTCCGTCAGATTCATTGATAAGTACTGCGGTTGATTATGCCAAGTCGATCAATCGATATAACCTCTTCCTGTTCAACCTGGACACCACCACGGTGCAAGTATCAAAACTAACCAATACACTGGGGCGTGACTTTAAGCCCAAAGCCATCGATGTAGATAATGTTTTTTATTTAAGTGATCAACGTGGTATCATCAACTTATTTAAGTTTAACAGATCAACGGGTATCTATTCA
>JAHEMS010000379.1 GCA_024643595.1 Bacteroidota bacterium | reverse complement strand
TCTTACCAATCCATATCGAAGCACTTTGTTTTCATCTAACGCGAACGTAAATTGGCTGGCTTCCGCTTTTAGCCCACTTCGTTCAATTCGTTGGGCATAATCCTTTCCAAATTTTCGTACATGATCGCTCTGACCAAACGCCTTTTCACGATCGCGTGCGTTCACGATGGAAGAATCTTCAACGGTGATTTCGGGAACGGGTGAAAAAAAAGGCACCTGTAAAATAGCAAAGCCACCAGGCTTCAGCACTCTGCAAATTTCTCGCATCGCTTTGATGTCATCGGCAACATGTTCAAGCACATGATTGCAGAGCACCACATCAAAATGATTTTCAGGAAAGGGAATATCATGGATATCCATTTTCACTTTGGCCAAAGGCGACTCAATATCCGCGGTGATGTATTTTTCTGCATGCTGCTTTTCAAACGGTTTCATGAAGCAGGGTTCAGGTGCGATGTGAAGCACATCCAGCTTTGCTGAAAAGAAATTTGTTTTCTCTTTTAAGAATACCCAGATCAGCCGGTGTCGTTCCAGGCTCAGGCAATGAGGACACAAAGCATTTTGCCTTGGATTGATTCTGCCATAAGGCAAGAATTTGCGGTAATGATGGCCGCAAATCGGGCATTCTACCTGGTTGCCCGAATAAAAGACACCAAGCGTTTTTAGTCCGATCCCGGTGAATAATTGAAGGTATTTTCGCGGCACATACCGAATCAAAAAGGCGATAATTTGCTTCATGGGGCGCAAAGATAATTACTGGTTGCCGTTTTTGTGCACTTTAACAAAACTGGATACAGGCCTTAGAATTATGCCGGGAGTTAAAACTATTTGGATCATTCTACCATCTTTATATCGTTATGACGTTGAATTGATTTAAATCAACCAATTTTTGTGGCCGAAACCCTTCCAAAAATAGCTATGATGCATTCTGATGCCTTGATCGCACGGGCCCGTGAAGGGGATAAGAATGCCCAGGGTAAACTGATGCAGGTATGGTATAAGCGGATTTATAATTTCGGCTATAAGTTCTTCTTCGATCATGACCTGGCCATGGAGGTAGCTCAGAAGACGTTCATCAGTATGCACCGGAATATTGAGGGGCTCCAGGAAACTACGCGGTTCAAATCATGGCTTTACACTATCGCGGTGAATTACTGCCGTGAGGAATTGAGAAAACGCAAGGCCAGCCGTTCGGTATCCTTGCATGATCTGAGGCCCGGAGAAAGTGAGGAGAGTTACCGGTGGGAAGCAAGCAGCAGTCGCACGGAAAACCCGGAAAAACAATTGCGACATTCCGAACTGTCAGACTTGCTGCAGCAATGCCTGATGGAACTGAGCGATGAGCAGCGTGAAGTGGTGATTATGAAAGAGTATGAGGGATTGAAATTTCGCGAGATCGCGGAAGCGTTGAGTATTTCAGAAAACACCGTGAAGTCGCGCATGTATTATGGCCTGGATGGATTGAAGCGAATTTTGGAAAGTAAAAACATTACGAAAGAAACTATTGGTTATGAATTATAAACCAGACGAAAGCACCCTGATGGCTTACCTGTATGGCGAGCTGGATGCTAAAGAAGCAGAGAAGGTTCACGACTATCTCAGTCAGCATCCTGAAGAATCACATGATCTTCAGCAATTGAGAGAGGTGCAGCAAATCTTGAAACACGTGCAGGAAAAAGAAGTGATCGCTCCACCCGTTTTTGGTGATGCGTCTTCGAAGCAAGTGCACTTCTGGCAAACCGGATATTTCAAAACCATGATGAGCATCGCTGCTTCCTTCATTTTGATATTGGTAGCCGCGAGATTGATTGGCCCTGAAATCAACTACTCGAATGGAGAGTTGAGAATCAGTTTTAATGACGCCCGGAAAACGCAAGAGGTGGTTCAGCCACAGCCTCCATCACTGACGGCAAATGAAGTGCAGGAGATGATCAATTCTACCGTAACCAAAAATAACGAGTCGATCACAGCAGGGTGGGAGGAAAGCCAGCAGAAAATGAACCAGTCGATTAAATCCAATTTCATATCCAATTCCAGAAAACTGGATGAACTCATGGAAGTGACATCACAAGCCTCGCAGAACCAGGTGCGCACCTTCGTGGCAAGCTTGCAGGAGGAAAACCTGAAGTTGATGAAGGACTATCTGAAGCTTTCTTCCAATGAACAGAAAACATATGTGGAGGCATTGCTCGTTGATTTTTCAAAATACCTGCAGGAACAGCGTAAACAAGACTTCCAGGTATTTCAAACGAGGATGAGCAGCATTGAAAAAAATACCGATCAGTTCAAACAGGAGACCGAACAGATATTGGCAAGTATTATCGCTAACCCTGAAGCAGCCATCAGGAAAGTAAACAACTATTAAAAGACAAACAGTATGAAACGTGGTATAAGATTTTTTGTGTGGATGGCATTCATTTTTTCCTTCGCCTTAGTCAGCGCGCAGAGTAAAGTGGACCTGGGCCGAATGGACCGTGATATAGAGGTGTCAGAGAATATTCTTGGCACACTGATTAAACAACAATTTGAAAAGCGTTCTTTCTTTCCGATCGAAATTAATGGAGAATACCGGGAGGGGTATGGCTTGATCTTCAAGTTGCCGTATGAAATGAATGGTCCTATGATTTGGAATATTGGTGGAAATACGCCCGGCGTTACCATGCTGGACGGTGATTCCTATAGTTTTTCGTTCAGTATGCCGTCAGGTGATGAGGCGGAGTTAGAGCGTACGTTCGATGATGACCAACGAATTAAGACGGAAATTATACGCGGCACGGGGAATTCTCGCGGAGCTGCACGGGTTGCTTCCCGGCAAAGGGTGAATATCGATAGCATACGGGACGTTACTGCTGATAAAATCGTTGATGCCTGCAAAGATTTTATTGCCAACTATGGTGATTTGATTACTCAATTGCCTGCCAATGAAAAGATCGTCATCACCAATCGCAGTGAAAATGACCGGATGAGGAGGTATGGCATGTTTGCGATGGAATCGAGGCCCAGTTATATGTCGCTGGAGGTTACCAAAGCGGATATTACTTCGTACAAGCAAGGCAAGTTGAGTAAGGAACAGTTTGATAAAAAGATCAAAGTCATCAATAGTGTGGTGGACGATGAATTGCAGCCAGACCTGGAACTACTCACCAGCATCTTCAACCGGCTGTATCGTCCGGATTTATCTAAGACATTTTTCACGGAAGAAAATATGTATTACGAGCGCATGAAAGATTATGGGGTGATCTACTACATGCAGGTTTTTTCCAGTAACCAGGATGAATTTAACCGACGCTACATCATGCCCACCGTTGGTCTCGAAGGCCTTGATCAGGTGGCCCGTGATAAGAAGGTGAAAGAATTATATCCTCAATTTGAAAAAGATATTAAAGCAGATATTTTGGAGTATGGGCGAACCGTGAAAAGTTTAAAACCGGAAGAGTCATTGATATTCAACATTCGATTGACCCGGTGTGATGACTGTGGCATTCCATCCTCGCTGGAGTTGACCATAAAAGCGGATGTGCTGAAAGATTATGCTTCGGGAAAATTGAGTAAGGATGCCGCGTTAAGCAAGTTTACTGTAAAGAAAGGCGCGGCCCAATAAGCGCGATTACAAGGTGGTGGATTTGATTCCATCACCTTTTTGCATCTTTTTATATTCCATCTGTAACAATGGAGTGCCATTCAGAGTAATACTCTGAACATTTCCTTTTTTAAGCCTTATATTCAAAGAAATAATTGCCATGTATGGCGATGGGTACTATTCAACAAGGGGAAGGAAATGGAAGTTGGGTCACTCCATGTGACCAAACTTAAAATTATTCACACATGAAAAGAAAACTTTTATTAACAGCAGGCATAGTTACGATCATCCTGGTAGGATTTCTTATTGTCAGGGGAAACAAAAGCAACGAAGCGGCTTCTATCATGGCCACCGTGAAGAAAGGTCAGTTTAGAATTGAGATTGAAACCACCGGGGAATTGGAAGCCAAGAACTCTGTAAAAATTCAGGCACCCACCCGATTGCGGGAATACCGCGTGAATAACCTTACCATTCAGGATATTGTAAATGAAGGCACCGTAGTAGCGCGGGGTGATTGGATAGCCACCCTGGACCGGGCGGAATTTCAGGGGAAAATTAAGGACAAGGAAATTGAATTGGAGAAAGCACAAGCTTCTTATGTGCAAACACAGTTGGACACCACCTTGCAGATG
>JAHEMS010000022.1 GCA_024643595.1 Bacteroidota bacterium | reverse complement strand
ATAGCACTTAATAAATACCCAAGTCTGATGAAAGCAAGACGCTTACCACTAACATCAGAAAGTTTACCGAAATAACTTTTGCTGAGCCCTGCGGTAGCTTCGGCCAACCCTTCCAGAATTCCGATTAACAAAACAGAAAATCCAATCTCCTTTAAATAAATAGGCATGACCGGGTAAAGCATCTCGCTCGCCATGTCTGTGAAAAGGCTTACGAGCGATAATATCCAAACAGTGCGCGTAATAATTTTCATGTGGAATCATCTGAAATGAATAGCATTCAAAAGTAAATGGGAATATGGAGAAAATTCCAAAAACCGAATAATTATAAAAAAAAGTGGATTTCAACTTTTTTATCTTTAAAGGTATCGCTGCAGGCTATTCCCTTACTAACTTCGCAGCATGTATGCCATTGTTGATATTGAAACAACCGGAGGCTATGCCGAAAACCATCGTGTTACCGAGATTGCGATTTATCATTACGATGGCATGCAAATCACGGATCAGTTTCACACGCTAATTAATCCAGGTCGAAAAATTCCTTATTTCATCACCGGGCTTACGGGCATCACCTCTGAAATGGTGAGCGAAGCACCTGCGTTTGAAGATATCGCTGATGAAATTCATGAATGGTTGAAAGACCGTGTGTTTGTTGCCCATAATGCTCACTTCGACTATAGTTTTTTGAAGAAAGAGTTTGATGAAGCAGGCATAGTGTGGAACACAAAAAAATTGTGTACGGTACGATTAAGCCGAAAAATTATTCCTGGGTTAAGTTCCTACGGGTTGGGTAGACTGGCTGAAAGCCTGGGAATAAAAATATCAGATAGGCACCGAGCGGGAGGAGATGCTCATGCTACTGCGAAAATTTTTGATATTCTGATAAAGCGGGATCAGACGGGTGTGATCGCGAAAGCACTCAAACGAAATTCAGGCGAAACAATCCTTCCTCCCAACCTGCCGAAAGAAGAGTTTGATCAGCTTCCTGCCAAAGTAGGTGTGTATTATTTTCTGAACGCACGGGGCACCGTGATTTATGTTGGCAAGGCCATCAACATCAAAAAGAGGATTGCAGGGCACTTCACAGGTGAAGCACGGGAATGGAATCGATCCAACATTCGCAATGAAATTCATCATATCACCTATGAACTTACGGGGAGTGAATTAATCGCATTGATCCTGGAGTCGCAGGAGATTAGGAGAATATGGCCTAAGTATAACCTGGCGCAGAAATATAAAATAGAAGAATGGGGTGTGTATGATTACGAAGACAGAAATGGTTATTTACGTTTTGGGGTCAATGTGGTAAACCGTGGAACAAAGCCTCTGATTACTTTTTCATCGAAGGGCGATGCCTGGAATTTTATGTGGGAGAAAGTGAAGGAATATGATCTTTGCCCGAAGTTGTGCGGACTTCAAATCGCGAAAGGACTGTGCTTTAGTCACCAGACAGGTACCTGCAAGGGAGCCTGCCAGGGTATTGAGAAACCGAAGAAATATAATAAGCGTGTGCAAAGAGCGATTGATTCATTTTTTGAAGCAGGCCAAACCGCAGCGCTTGTGGGCAAAGGAAGGAAGCCTGATGAGAAGTCGGTGGTGCTGATTGAAAATGGGAGCTATCTTGGCTTTGGATTTTTTGACGAAACGGAAAGTATATCGGACCTTGAATCAGCGCGCCACTTTATAAAACCATCAAAAGATAATCAGGTTGTTCAAAATATCGTGAACTCCTATCTTACTAATCCGAAGGGAGTAGAGTTGTTGCTTTTTAACTGAAC
This sequence comes from Bacteroidota bacterium, assembly GCA_024643595.1. GTDB lineage: Bacteria > Bacteroidota > Bacteroidia > Cytophagales > Cyclobacteriaceae > ELB16-189. Next base: position 14,203 of record JAHEMS010000022.1, on the reverse strand, counting down.
ATCTTTATTATATTACATGGTGTTCATGATTTATACAGCATACATCACCACCATGATTATTGAATTGTAATCCTAAACAAGCATGAAAACCAGACGTCAATTCATTCAGTCAGCTGGCACAGCCTTGGCCGGTGCGGCACTTTCACCATTGTTATATGAGCAAGTCAAAGCCGGTGTTTCAGCCAACGATAAAATTGGTGTTGCTCTGATTGGGTGTAATAGCATGGGGCAATTTAATCTGAAAGATCACTTACGGGTTCCTGAAGTAGAGTGCATTGCCATGTGTGATGTTGATGAGAACGTGCTGGGCGAACGGGCCAAAGAAATTTCAGGTATTACCGGTAAAATGCCATTGCTTTATAATGATTACAGAAAAGTAATCGATAACAAATCCATTGATGTTGTGATCGTGGCAACCCCGGATCATTGGCATTGTCTTCCTACCGTTCATGCATGCGAAGCGGGCAAAGATGTGTATGTTGAAAAACCCTTGGCCAATTCGATTGCTGAAATTCAAGTGATGCTGAAAGCAGCGAGAAAATATAATAGCGTCGTCCAGGTAGGGCAACAACAGCGCAGTGGACAGCACTGGCAAGATTGTGTGGCGCTGGTGAAATCAGGAAAGTTAGGTACGATAAGAAAAATAAAAACCTGGGGATACTTTGACTATGGCAAAGGAGGACCTAAAGTTGCCGACACGGATACTCCAGCAGGAGTAAATTATGATATGTGGCTGGGGCCATCACCAAAGCATGCGTTCAACAAAAACAGGTTTCACCGCAGTTGGCGTTTCTTTTGGGAACAAGGCGGAGGGCTACTGACGGACTGGGGAGTTCATTTGCTTGACATTCCTCTTTGGGCAATGGAAGTTACCATACCAAAATCAGTGATGGCAACGGGGGGGATTTATGGTTATCCGGAGAATTACATTGAAACTCCGGATACACTCAATGTTCTTTATGATTTTGGGAATTTTACCTTAGAGTGGGACCATGCCGGGGGAATATCCAAAGGTCTTTATGGTCGCAGTTACGGAGTAGCTTTTATCGGCAACAATGGAACTTTGGTAGTGAACCGGGAAGGTTGGGAAGTAACCGCTGAAGAAGTGGAAGGGAAACCAAAAACCGAAATCATACCACTTCAGCCAGCGGATAAACAAGATCACATAAAACACGTTCAGAATTTTATTGAATGTGTAAAATCGCGTAATCGGTCTGTATGTGATGTTGAGTTGGGCCACCATACCGCACTCATTGCCCATGCGGGCAACATTGCCTATCGCACGGGAAAAAAACTTCAGTGGGATAGTTCTCAAAATCAATTTATGAATGATGCACAGGCAAATGCATTACTCAAACCATCCTACCGAAGTCCATGGAAGTTCCCTGCTGTATAAAAATTTATAGATCAATTTTGATGGTCAAAATAACATCTCATTTTTCTTTCATTTAAAAGAGATAAATTGAACGCAGTGATGGTTAACGCTTAACTTATGAATTATGAAAACCGGTGTAATTAAAGTAAGTATCTTTTATCCAAATGGAAAAGACAAAACCTTTGACAGGGACTATTATGTAGGAAAGCATATTCCGCTTGTACTTGCCTTATTGGGTAACGATGTACAACTGGGAGCGCTTGAAAAAGGTATTTATGGAGAAACTCCTGACGAACTGTCTCCTTATCTTGTGATGGCACATCTTTATTTTGATAGTTTGGAGATCTATCAAAAGGCTTTTCTTCCCAACATAGCAGAGATCAGAAAAGACATGCCTAATTACACGAACATTGTACCGATCATTCAGGTGAGTGAGGTAATTGTTTGACCTGGGTTTTATTTCGTGCGCAACTAGTTTGATCACAGAAAATAGACAATGGTTTTTATTGGCATTGAAAATTAAAACCTGATTACACAATAAATTAGATCATCATCTCTTTCGACTTCTTAACATAAACCACCTACACTATGGACAGAAGAAAATTTCTTTTAAAATCAGGAGTGGCGATAAGCGCAGGTTCACTACTTGCAGCATGTAATACCTCGCCAGCTTCCAGCCCTGTTACCCCCAGTAATGAATTGTCTTTTGATACCTGGGAAGATATCCGAAAGCAATTTTTATTTAATCCAGATCGCATCCACATGTCGCAGATGTTGTTGGCTGCCCATCCAAAAATGGTAAGGGATGCCATTCAAAAACATCGCGATGAGTTGGATCAAAACCCTGTGGAATACTGGGAGAGCAATTTTCTGAACACCGAAAATGAAATCAGGAAGAAAGCATCCGAATATATGGATACCTTACCTGAAGAGATTGCACTCACGGATAGCACCACCATGGGGCTTGCTATCCTCTATAACGGATTGAAACTTACTTCAGCAAATGAAATTCTAACCACTACTCATGATCATTATGCAACAGAGAAGTCGTTGGAATATGCAACAGCAAGATCCGGAGCCAGCATCAATAGAGTTTCCTTGTATAATGATCCATCCAAAGCATCAGTGGATGAAATGGTGGAGGTGCTGAGAAAAGGAATTACTCCAAAGACAAAAATTGTAGCCATCACATTCGTTCATTCATGTACAGGCGTGAAAACACCCGTAAAGCAAATTGCTGCTATGATTAAGGAACAAAACAGCAACCGATCTGAAGTGGATCGAATTTATTTGTGTGTGGATGGTGTGCATGGCTTTGGCATCGAAAACATTTCAGTGCATGATTTGGGTTGCGACTTCTTTGCCGCGGGCACACATAAATGGATTTTTGGTCCGCGCGGAACAGGAGTGCTCTATGCAAAGAAAGAGGCGTGGAATATGATAGGCCCTGTGATTCCTTCTTTTGAGTACAATTGTTATGCTGCCTGGCTGGATTTATTCCCTGCAGATAAATTGACCTATGCTGATCTTTGTTCACCCGGAGGATTTCATTCCTTTGATCATCGCTGGTCATTGGGTGAAGCTTTTCAGTTTCAGCTCAATATTGGGAAGGCACGGGTAGAAGAACGTTCGCATCAACTTACAACGAAACTCAAGGAAGGATTGGCCAGCATGAATCACATAAAACTAATCACCCCAATGAACATGGAAGTATCTGCAGGCATCAATTGTTTTGATGTAGAGGGAATGAAGCCGGAGGATGTCGTAAAGAAACTCCTGACGAAAAAGATAATTGCGAGTGAGTCTCCCTACAAAGGAAGTCATGTGCGGCTGACGCCAAGCATTATCAATACCGAAGCAGAAGTGGATATCTGTTTGCGTGAACTGGAACATATAAAAGACACCGCTTAAAAAAATTTCGAAGTTGCTCGTATCGATTCATCCCAGGACGTTGTTCCAAAACAACACAACTGTTTCATTTCAGTACAACGTAGAAAAAATTCATCTTCGCTATTGCTGTTAATTTCCTTTTTTCACTTAAGGCATGGTGTTGGTGAGAGTGAAAGGAAAATGTAACTTGTGTGCTAACCTCAGCATGAAAAAATATCCGGGAATTATATTGATTGTTGATGATGACGATCATGTAGTGATTACCTCACGCATGATTTTGAAACAATATTTTGAGAATATTGAATCACTGAATTCTCCTAAAACCCTGGAGACTCGTTTGCGCCAACTGGATGTCGATGTGGTGCTGCTGGATATGAACTTTAAAGCGGGTGTCACTTCTGGTAACGAAGGCATCTTTTGGATGAATCAGATCCGCCACCTTTCTCCACACACGCAAGTTGTATTGCAAACCGCATACGGTGATATTGAATTAGCCGTAAAGTCAATAAAAGAAGGTGCTGTTGATTTTCTTGCAAAACCCTGGGATAAGGAAAAGTTAGTGACCACGGTTGTTAATGCCTGGCAGCAAGCACAAGCCCGTAAAGAAAATCGTGACCTCAAATCTAAGCAACGGGCGCTTCAGGATCATCTTAATCATGATAACCGGCCCTTCATCGCCTCGGCCCCTTCGATGATTTCCGTACTTAACGATGTTGAACAAGTGGCAGCTACAGATGCTTCAGTTCTTATTCTGGGTGAAAATGGCACAGGCAAGGAATTGGTGGCCCGGGCTATTCATCAAAAATCAAAACGAGCACATGAGCCCTTCATCATAGTTGATCTGGGAGCAATCCCCCATAATCTTTTTGAATCAGAGATGTTCGGTCATGAAAAAGGGTCGTTCACAGACGCAAAAGAAACCCGCATCGGAAAATTTGAGCTTGCGAACAAAGGCACATTGTTTCTCGATGAAATTGGAAATCTGGCACCTGATTTACAAATCAAGTTGCTCTCGGTGCTGCAATCAAAGTCAATCACAAAAGTGGGCTCTAACAAAATTGTTGATCTTGATGTGCGTGTGATCTGTGCCACCAATGCCCCAATCTATGATCTTGTAAAAAGCGGATCGTTCCGCCAGGATCTTTTTTACCGGATAAAAACCATTGAAATTAGTTTGCCACCACTCCGTGGTCGGTTGGAGGATATTCCAACCCTTTTCAATCATTATCTTGATCACTATAGCAAGCGGTATAATAAATCCATCGAAGTGGATTCGTTCCTTCTACCAGAACTGCTGAAATACCGGTGGCCTGGAAATATCCGTGAATTGCAACATGCCATTGAACGCGCGGTGATTCTATGCAGGGACGGAGCCCTTAACGTATCCGATTTTCAGCTGATGAATAGTATGGATGAAGAAAGTAATGAAATCAATTCGCTGAATCTGTCAGATGTGGAGCGCGAAGTTATCCGCAAAGCAATAATCAAATCAGGAAATAACCTGACCAAAGCGGCCGATGAGTTAGGGATTGGGCGCACCACGCTGTATAGAAAAATGGATGAGTATGGCCTGAGTGAACATGGCAAATAATCCACAGCTTCGCAAGAAACTTCAGCTAAGGGTAGCCCTACGCCTTATCGGTATTTGTATATTTGGTTGCCTTACGGGATTTCTATTTTTCGATTCACCGTATTGGATGGCGGGTATATGGACTGCCGTGATCACCGTTGCATTATTCTTGGAAACCATCCGTTTTATTGTTCAGTCAGAACAAAAGCTGGCGGCTTTTCTTCAGGCCTTGAAGCAAAATGATTTTGCCATCACCTTTTCTGAAAATAAAGACGCGGATAGTTATGACCTGCATCACGCCTTTAATCAGCTCAATGATATTTTTAAACGGCTGCGATCAGAAAGAGAATCACAACACCATCTGCTGAAAGCGGTGATTGAAAGTTCCAGTTCACCCTTGATTTGTTATAATGAAACAGGGGGTGAGATTTACCTGATCAATCAGGCCACTAAAAATCTTTTTCAGGTTCCATTTCTTCAAACCATTGATTCTCTTCGTCGCATCGATCCATCGTTGACGAATACGATGAAAGAGATGATCGATGGAACTCGTATCACAGAGAAACTGAAAGTGGGAGGCAAGATTTCGGTTCTTTCCATCTATGCTCAGCATCTCCTTTTTGAAGACCAAAACCTGAAATTGATATCCATTCATGACATGAGCAGTGAACTGGCTGCCAAAGAGGCTGAAACCTGGGAGAAACTGTTAAGGGTGCTAACCCATGAGATTTCCAATTCGGCAATTCCGCTCTCCACATTATCATCCTATATCTACGAGATGATTATGAAAGCAAATAAGGATGAGCGCATGCTTACTGAAGACGAACGAGCCGATGTAATGGAGAGTTTGAAAACAATTGATCAGCGAAGTCAATCGTTAAAAGTATTTGTTCAAAATTTTCGAAAGGTAAATCAGATACCTGAACCTCAGATGGAAAAAGTAGCATTAGCTGCGATGGCGCAAGAAGTGGTGCAGCTTTTTTCAAAAGAACTGAAAAAAGAAAATATTCAAATCATCACCCGGTTATCAGATCAATTTATTTATGCGGATCGTAACCTGACGCAGCAAGTGCTAATCAATCTGATCAAAAACGCAGCAGAGGCGATGATTAATTTAAAAGAGAATAAAGAGATTGAACTAAAAATAATACCGGCTGGCAACCGCTATGTCCATCTTCATGTGCGGGACACCGGTAGTGGCATTGTGGCGGAAGATGCCGATCAGATTTTCATTCCGTTCTATTCAACCAAAAAAGGAGGAAGCGGTATTGGATTGAGTATCTCCAAACAGATCATGCAAAAACAAAAAGGAGATATCACGGTGCTTTCAGAGCCGGGTAAAGGCAGTGTATTTACCTTGAGCTTTGTCTCCATAAAGTAATCGATGAAATCTCATAGTGTACCTTTGCGGCTGAGCGGTAAAATGATTTCTCCGCAGATTATATATTGCTACACAAGGGCAACCGGGAAACGCAAAATAATTCTGATCCATTTCTTCGTGAACCTAATACCAAGGTCTCTGAGAAATTGATTAAACTTGATTGTGTAAACCCAGAATGATAACCAGTCAAGAATGATGAAAACAAATTGTATACTGATCTCCATCTTGCTGGTAGTTGGCTGCAGCAGTAAGCAGCCGATGACTCAGATGGCGGTTGATAACCTTCCGTTTATTGAAAACACCGTATTTTCTTCATTTGAAGATTTATCCTCACCAAAATTTAAGACACTCCGTGAGAAGTATCAACTCGACACAGTTTTCCATGGTGAGGAAGATGAGTTCAGAAGAATGTTACTGCTCCGCGATTGGATTCGGACTGTAGTTCAGATCAGTGACTTTGAAGAATCTTATCCGGGAAATGATTTTGCCGAAGGCATACTCGATGCTGCCCTGGCAGGACATGGTTTTCATTGCGGCCATTATATGGTAGTTCAAAATGCAGTTATGAATTCCTATGGATATGTCACGCGATGTCTGGGTGCCGGACCAGGCGTGAAAGGTGGCCCTGATGGTCATCATGGTATCAATGAAATCTGGAGTAACCGTTTTCAGAAATGGTTTTTATCCGATGCCAAATACAATCATCATTTTGAAAAGAATGGAATTCCCTTATCGGCACTTGAGATTCGCGATGAATATCTGAAAAACAAAGCGACAGATGTCGTGCTGGTTAAAGGACCAGATCGACAGCAAATCCTTGATGATGGCGTGTTGAATTCAAAAGGAGAAAATGTTTCCGTAACGAAGGAACGCTTTGCACAAACCTATACGTGGATTGAATGGGAATCGGTGAACAACCGCTTCACGGTATGGCCTGAAAACAGCAGCGCACTCGCAAGGTTGAATATGTATGCCGATGACTATTTTAAAAACAATACCTGGATCTGGGATGGAAAGCCCCACTGGGCCTATAAAACTGAAAACATGATTTTGGTTTCGGACCGAAACGCATTGGAGTGGACACCGAATACGATTAAGGCAGAAGTGAAGATTGAAAGTGAAACGGCTTCCATCACCCTGCATTCAAACACACCAAACCTGAAGACGTATCAACAACTGGATTCACCAAATGGAGTATGGAAAGATATTTCAAATCCAGTAACCATATCATTAAAAAGTAATAGTAATGAAATGCTTTTTCGAACACTGAATTTGGCTGACGTTCCGGGCATACCTTATAAAGTTATTATGGTACGCTGACCAATGCTCATTGGTCATGCCGCAATACAATTGAAAACAATTATAAGACTATTTGAAACACGCTTAATCTATTAGGCTTTTTGCTTTAGGCGGCCTTTTAAACGGTCATTAGATATCGGTGTACCATATAAATTCCCGCAGAGCCTTCGCCTACCGCAGCGGCTACCCTTCGGTTGGCGCCACTACGCACATCGCCTACTGCAAAGACTCCCGGTATGTTGGTTTCAAACAAAAATGGATCACGGTCCAAGGTCCAACCTAAAGTTTTTCCATGGGAAGTTTTAGGCAGATCAGGTCCTGTCAGGATAAAACCTTTGTCATCAAGCGGAACAAAACCTTTTGCCATTTCCGCATGTGGTGCGGTGCCTATGAAAATAAACATGGCAGCCATACTTAATTCCTTCTCCTCACCCGATGAGCAATCCTTAATAATCACTTTATCAAGTTGATGTTCACCTTCAACGGATGACACTTCTATATTCGAAATAATTTTGATGTTGGAAGTCGATTCAATTCTGTCAACAAGATATCGGGACATGCCTGGGCTAAGGGAGGCAGCGCGAATCAGCATGGTAACACTTTTCGCATAACGGCTAAAGAACATGGCTCCTTGTCCGGCCGAGTTTGCTCCTCCAACAATACAAATATCTTTACCTTTATAAACGGCCGCTTCACTCATGGCAGCACCATAGTACACCCCAATGCCTTGAAGTTTTTCAACGCCGGGTGCTTCTAACTTCCGGACGCTCATGCCCGTTGCAAAGACCAGCGCGTAACATGAAACTTCACTTCCATCACTCAATTTTATATAGCGATAAGGATCTTCACTCCTAAAGCCGATCGCTTCCTGGGCAGTGAGGAGTTCTGCTCCAAATCGTTTCGCTTGCGCGACAGCGCGTTGGGCGAGGTCAGCACCTGTTACGCCAGCAGGAAAGCCAAGATAATTTTCAATGTTCGAACTTGTGCCTGCCTGGCCACCAGGTGCGCTTCGCTCTATTATAAGTACGCGAAGACCTTCGGACGCACCATATAAAGCATTGGCTAATCCCGCAGGGCCACTCCCCACAACCACTAAATCATAAAATGGTTTATTGGCTTTGGTTTGCAACCCTACCTTTTCCGCCAATTCAAGTTTGTCAGGAGTAACCAGGGTGCTTCCATCAGGAAAAAGAATAACCGGAAGATTTTTCAGATCATCACTTAATGATTTTATCAAATCGGCTATAATGGTATCCTCATCAATGTCAACCCATTGATAGGGGACCTGGTTTAGACTGAGAAACTCTTTCACTTCATAGCTTTTGGAACTCCAACGGGAACCAGCTACGCGTATGCCATCGTAAGGTAATTTTACTTGGGTGGTCCAGTCGCTAAGCAAATCATCAAGTACCGGAAATAATTTTTGCTCGGGTGGATCCCAGGGTTTCATCAGGTAATGATCTAAACCAATCTCGTTGATGCTTACAATGGCAGCTTCTGTGTCGGCATAGGCAGTGAGTAATACTTTTTTTGATTCAGGATAAATTTTAACCAGGTCGGCTAATAATTCAGTGCCTGTCATTTCAGGCATCCGTTGATCAACCAGAAATAAAGCAATAGGCGTATTTCTTTGTTTCAATTGCCTCACGGTTTCAATGGCTTCACGGCCAGAGGTTGATTTGATGATTCGTTTGTTCCCTTTATAATGCTGACGTAAGTCTCGTTCGATAGCGCCCAGCACTTCAGGGTCATCATCTACGCAAAAGATTACTGGTTTAATCATTTTCTGATTTTAAGGTTGTCGTCTGTTACTCTAAACTGAAATCTGTTTTGGTAAAATAACCGTGAACCGGGTAAATCCTGTTTGCGACTCAACCGAAATTTTACCTTTATGCTTTTCTGTAATGATTCCAAAACTTGTACTTAATCCAAGTCCGGTACCTCTGCCAGGTTCTTTAGTGGTGAAGAAAGGATCAAAAATGCGGGATTGAATATTTTCAGGAATACCCGGGCCATTATCCTCTATTTCAATAATAACAAAATCATTTTCTGTGCGTGTGCGTATGGTGATTTCTCCCTTTTCTTTCAACGCATCGGCCGCATTATCAAGAAGGTTAGTCCATACCTGATTAAGTTCACTTCCATAGGCTGTTATTTTAGGAAGATGCTGGGCATAGTCTCGTCTTATGGTAATGCCTTTTCTTAATTTATTTTTTAAGATGATGAGCGTGTTGTCAATCCCTTGATGAAGATCTACTTCCTGCACAGGTGCCTGGCCGAGATAAGAATAATTTTTTAATGCCACTATAATTTCTGAAACCCGTTGAGAGCCTTCATGTATTTCATCGAGCAATTCCCTGATCTGTATTTGGTAGGCGGGTAATTGCAGGATCATTGTTAGTATTTCAGGCGTGATGCCTGAAATTTTTACAGATAGTTTTTCTTTGGTTACGCCCATGGCAATCAGTCCGGGCACGATGTCCCAGGCGTTTTCAACATGTTGCTGATCCAGCCATTCTTCTAATTCAGCCTCCGCGTCGGAGGATTCCAGTGAGCTAAGTTTGCCATCTGTCCTTACGTCATCTGAAAGCTTTGTAAGAAATCGTGCAAGATCCAGTTCAGGGGCTGAAAAAGAATGACTATTTATTTTTTTTTGGACCAACGCAAGTTTTTTAAAGGTTTCAAGCAATTGTTGTGAGGCCCTGCGTGTTGCTGCTGCAGGATTATTTAATTCATGAGCAACCCCGGCGGCTAAGGTTCCCAGGGTGGCCATTTTTTCGTTCTGTAATAATTGTTTCTCTGCTGCCCGCTGCAGGGTGATATCCGTTCCAAAGGCAAAAACCAGCTTACTTTGTAAATCACACCGATGGTTAAAGACAAAAAAGTTTTTACCGATTTTTTCTTCTACCGGAAATACTTCTTCCGATGAAATAATTTTATTCCATAACGTTCCTTTCACTCCGGGGCATAGAGTTCTCCAGTCTTTTCCATTCAACGTTTCTTTGAAAATACTTTGGGCGGCCTGGTTACAAAGATGAATTGTGCCGTCAAGGTCCATTCGGATTACTGGTCCTGGGTTCATGTGAGGAAACCTGGCGATTTGTTCTATCAGTGCATTCTGCTCTTCCAGCTTCTTCTCAATTTTTTTGTTTTCGGTTATATCCGAGCCATATACAAAGACCAGTTGAGTTTCCGGATCTGGCCGATGATGAAAAAGAAAGCAAAGCTTTCCAATGCTTCGCTCGATGGTATAGACATTATCGCTTGAGACAATCTGTCTCCAGATTTCTTCCGATAAATTCGGGCAAATGGTTTTCCAATTTTTTTCCTTTAAATCGCGGCTGAAGAGATTTCGTGCTGCTTTATTACTTAGAAGGACGATGCCCTCCATGGTCATTCTGATCACCGGCCCAGGATTCATATCAGGGAAACGGGCCAGCTGACTTAGTTCCTGCTCATGTTTATTTAATCCATCCATTTTTTGGAGCGTTTACCAAACGTGAGTCAAAGGTACGCTATTACAATTTTGATGGTGTAAAGATTGGTTGTGATAGGGTAAGAACCAATTTTTATTTGCAACGATTGCTTATTTGAATCAGCCTGGTTTCATGTGGATCAGGCCATAAAAACATAGCTGTTGTTTATTTCAATTTCAGTGCACAGATGTTTGGACTCATGGTGTTTGATTTTTTTAGGTAGGATTGGGCAATTGACATGCTGACGCAAAGTATACTATTGAAGCAGGTAATCTAACCATACCGAAATGAAACGCCTCATTGTTTCATTTTAGAACAACGCATTTTGGCAACCTTCCATTTTGATTGAATTTAGACGATATTGTTTTTGGTCCGATGATGGTGTAAGAGGTTAATGGAGATTAGTTCTTAGTGGATGGAACTAAATCCGGTAACGACCAAAAACCTACAAAGATGAATCTCAATTATCTCAAACGCTCACTCCGCCTACTGGCTCGAAATCCGTTTTTTGCAGGAATCAATGTCATTGGTTATTTAAGGCACTCAAGAATAATCCAGTGGACGCGGTGAAGTATGAGTAACAGATTCAAAACATCGACAACCCTACAATAACCTAACCCTATGCTGCGCTCTTTCCTCACCATCACCCTCCGCATCCTCTGGAGAAACAAGGTCACTTCGTTTGTGAACATCTTCAGTTTGAGCGTGGGCATCACGGCTTTCATTTTCATCATGCTGTACGTGCATCATGAAACTTCGTACGACAAGTTCAATGAAAAATATGATCGCATCTATCGAGTTGAGGGAGATGATTACGGAAAATTACCCCCGGCAATTGGCATACATTTGAAAGGCAAACTACCTGAGATTGAGAACGTGGCCATGCTCTCTCAATTTGAAAAAACATATCTTACCTACGACCCGGGAAAAAATCTTGAGGATATAAAACAGATTGAAGTTAATACAGCTTATTCGGACAGCACTTCATTTGATGTGTTTAGCTTCAGCTTTCAGCGCGGTAATCCGAAGCAGGCCCTTAACCGTCCAATGACTGCAGTACTGGCAGTGACTACGGCTAAAAAATTATTTGGGGATGAAGATCCGATGGGCAAGTCTTTTGAGTCGGAACACATTGCATATGAAGTCACTGGAATTATTGACGATGTTGAATCATCACACTGTGAAGTGGACGCTCTTTTCTCAATGTCTTCATTTCAAAGCCAAAATTCTGTCAAGGATCTGAATGAAACAGGGCACAATTCATTTGCATGGAGTGCCACTTTTCTTTTGCTATCACCATCTGCAGTCAAAGAAGTTGCTGAAAAAAAGGTAAACGAATCTTTATCGGAGATTAACAATGGTCAAATCTTCGACACTGAATTCAATCAATTTCATCTCCGGCCTTTGAGTAAAATTTACTTTGATGGAGCAGTTCATAAACTTGACTACGGTCTCCACGGAAATATTCGGATGGTGATGATTCTAATTTCGATTGCGTTTTTCATGCTCGTGCTGGCTTGTGTGAACTATGTAAACCTTACCACTGCCCGATCGGCAGTCCGCGCCAAGGAAATAGCACTTAAGAGAATGAGTGGTTCATCTGTTCTTCTCTTACGCGTTCAGCTCATTGGAGAATCAATCATCATTTCAATGTTATCACTAGGGTTGGCGTTAACTATAGTCCAGCTCTTTCTGCCTGTTTTCAATCAGCTCGCAATGGTAAATATTGAAATTGGCACTTTGAATCAACCCCTTTCTTGGACGTTTGTAATTGGTGGAGGTGTTTTAATGGGAATAATCGCTGGACTTTATCCCGCTATTTTCTTGACTGCAAACCAACCTGTGAAGCTTGTTAAGGGAGTTGCAGCGAATGGCTGGGGACGTGCGAATCTTCGAAGCGGGTTAATGGTGTTTCAATTTGGATTATCGGTGATTATGATCGTGGCGATCCTCGTGAACTTTCGACAGCTCAATTTTCTTAGGAGCGCTGATCTGGGTTTTAACGAGGAACAAGTTATCTTAATTAATACCCCGGGAAATGATCAACCAAAGAAAAATGATCCGGAAGTTGCGCTTAGGGATGCTTTCAAGGCAAGACTATCTCAACACCCCATTATAAGAAACATTTCCTATGGAAACGGAACACCCGGAGTGTATATGACCAACTCACCAACCATAGAAGTTGAGGGAAAGAAATTTGCAATGCGAGGACCGGCAGTCGATGAGGAGTATTTGGATGTGCTTGGTATAGAACTTTCTCGGGGCAAGAATTTTACAAAGGCCAATAGCACAATGATTTTAAATGAAATGGCTGTCCAGGAATTGGGACTTGAGTCCCCGGTAGGGAAGACAATTCGTCTATTGAAAACAGACTGGGAATTTGAGATTGTCGGGGTGGTTAAGGACTTTCATGTCGCATCCCTACATGATAAGATTGAACCTATTTGTATTGTTAAACGAGAGACGCCAGGGGAAACCGCACATATTAAGATTGCCTCGACAAATATTCCTGCTTCACTTAAAACTATTGAAACTGAATTTAAGAATGTGTGGGGAGCTGAGCCATTTAGCTACCAATTTTTAGATGATGCATTCAATAGACAATATCAACGCGATGAGCAGCTGGCCAAGGTGATCGGCTACTTTACCGTCATTGCCGTCATCATCGCTTGCCTCGGCCTCTTTGCTTTATCATCTTTCATGGTTTCAAGACGAGTAAAAGAAATTGGCGTTCGAAAAGTCTTAGGAGCATCTATTGGAACGATCTATTCAATGCTCTCGTGGGATTTTCTGAAATGGATTCTGTTAGCAATTGTTGTTGCAAGTCCCGTGGCCTGGATGCTGATGAAAATGTGGCTGAGCACGTTTGCTTATCACATCGATCTCAGTGTTGATGTTTTTGTGATTGCCGCTTTGATTGCGATTGGAATTGCGCTGCTCACGGTAACAGGGCAGTCGTTGAAAGTAGCAAGAGCTAATCCTGTGGATTCTTTGAAATATGAATAATGAAAAGTTGTTGGTTGGTAGTTGTTAGCAATTGCCACCAACAACTAACAACTATGTTAAAATCTTTCCTCACCATCACCTTCCGCATTCTCTGGAGAAACAAAGTCACTTCGTTTGTGAATATTTTCAGCCTGAGTGTGGGCATCGCGGCTTTTATTTTTATCATGCTGTATGTGCATCATGAAAACAGCTATGATAAATTCAAT
>JAHEMS010000021.1 GCA_024643595.1 Bacteroidota bacterium | reverse complement strand
ATTTTGGCAGACTTAAAAGCTAAAGTGGGTGATAAGGCAAAAATTGTTAAAATCGATGTTGACAAAAACCCGGGAATTGCGCAGGCATATCGGGTCCAAGGGGTACCCACATTGATCATCTTTAAAAATGGCGAAGCTAAATGGCGCCAATCGGGGGTTGTTCAATCTGAATTCTTAAAACGTCAGATTGAGCAACTTCTTTGACCAATTCACCATTCATCAAAAAACAGCTTTATATTTGTCCTTCTAAAAACATTTTAGACAAAGTTTCCGTTTTTCATTCGAACTGCACGGTTTTTGTATCAATGGCGTTGCATGTTAGGAATTGAACACAAAAAGACGCATCAAGTAATAAAATTTTAACCCACAAAATCATGAAAAGACAAGTAAGCATGTTAATCACGTTATTGGCACTGATTTTTTCAGTTAGTGCCATTGCACAAGATAAAAAACCAGCCAGCCCTGCTGCCAAAGCAGAAGGAACCATAGATGGCGTAAAAGTCACCATCAATTATAGCCAACCATCAGCTAAAGGACGTAAAATCATGGGTGGCCTTGTTCCTTATGGTGAAGTTTGGCGCACCGGTGCCAACGCATCAACATCAATTGAATTCAGTGACAATGTAAAAATTGAGGGAAAAGCATTGCCAAAAGGAAAATATGGTCTTTATACATTGCCTGGTGAAAATGAATGGGTAATCATTATTAACAAAACCATTGAATGGGGTGCCTTTAAATATAAGCAAGAAGATGATGCTTTGAGAGTTAGCGTTAAACCTGGCAAATCTTCCGGCTTCGTTGAAACTTTCAATATTGCCGTTGAGAAAAATAACATTGTATTAACCTGGGAGAACACTGCTGTGTCATTCAAAGTATCTAAGTAACAGCTTCTTGAATATTCCATAATAGCCCCGTTTTTCGGGGCTTTTTTATTTTCTTTAAATCAAGTAGCTTGTAAATACTTCGAATTTATCTTATGCATGTATTAGGAAGATCTGATCGCGTTGATTTGCCTGAGTTGGGAATTTCTGATATTCATGCAAAAATTGATACGGGGGCCTATAATTGCTGCCTCCACTGTTCTTCAGCCGAAGTAATAAATGGAAGGCTAGAATTTGTGTTGTTGGATGAAGAACATCCCGAATTTACGGGAATGAAATTCACATTTAAAAAATTCGAAAAACGTGAGATCAAAAATTCATTCGGCGAGGCCGAACTACGGTTTGTGATCAAAACAAAAATCAAGATTTACGACCATTTGATTAAAGCCGAGTTCTCATTGAGCAACCGTGGAAATTTAAAATTCCCTGTATTGCTGGGTCGTAAAACATTACGAAATAGATTTCTTATTGATGTAACTAAAAAAGATTTGTCTTATCAATCTAAATTAACAGGTGTATGAATATCGCCATACTTTCACGCGACCCCAAGCTTTATTCTACCCGAAGATTGAAAGTGGCCGGAGAAAAAAGAGGTCATAGAGTAGAAATCATAGATCACATGAAATGTGTTTTGTTGATTGAAAAAAAGAACCCGATGGTCTGGTATAACGGTCGAAAATTGGATTACTTCGATGCCATCATTCCTCGCATTGGAGCTTCTGTTACCTTTTATGGCGCAGCTGTCGTACGCCAGTTTGAAATGATGAAAGTGTTTACAGCCGTAGAATCACAGGCACTTATCCGTTCGAGGGATAAATTGCGTTGTTTACAAATTCTATCGCGCGCTGGTTTAGGTTTACCTAAAACGATCTTCATGGATTACACAAAGGATACAGAAGGCATAATAGAAGCAGTAGGTGGAGCACCCGTGGTCATTAAATTACTGGAAGGGACACAAGGGTTGGGTGTTGTACTTGCTGAAAATAAAAAAGCAGCGCAGTCAGTAATTGAAGCTTTTCATGGCGTTAAAACCAGAATCATCGTCCAGGAATTTATTAAAGAGGCTAAAGGCGCTGACATTCGTGCATTTGTCGTCAATGGTGAAGTGGTAGGTTCCATTAAAAGGCAAGCAACCCGTGATGGTGAGTTCAGGTCAAACCTTCACCGAGGAGGTATTGCAACCATTGTTAAGCTGGACCGCTACGAAAAACATGCTGCCATTGAAGCCGCTAAAAAAATGGGATTGGGTGTAGCCGGGGTTGACATGCTTCCCTCAAAAAGAGGTCCGCTGATCATTGAAGTAAATTCATCACCCGGGCTTGAAGGAATTGAAGGTGCCACCAAAGTAGATATTGCCGGTAAAATATTTCAGTATATAGAACAACATGCCGGTAAAAAGAAAATTCAAAAGGACAAAGTCAATGCATAGCTAAAACCGAATCACGATGAAAGAAGTAAGCATTGGTGAACATCATCTCAGGCCTGGAGAATTTAAGGAGATCATAATCAATATTGCCCGTCTTCCCTCACGCACTCAAATTGATACCCCTATCTATGCCTATCGCGGATTAGAAGATGGCCCTGTATTGGCACTTACAGCAGGCATGCACGGAGACGAAATAAATGGCATGGAGATCGTAAGGAGGATTTTGGATATAGGTCATAATCGCGTAAAACGCGGTACTGTTATTTGTATTCCCGTGATAAATATTTACGGATTTTTAAACTATTCACGCGAAGTGCCTGACGGCAAAGATGTGAATCGTTCTTTTCCAGGCAGCAAAAATGGATCACTCGCTTCCAGGGTTGCTTATCACATCAACCATAAGGTTTTACCTTATATTGATTATGGGGTTGATTTTCACACGGGTGGAGCAATGCGCACTAATTATCCACAAATCCGCTGCGTGATGGCCGAGGAAAAAAATGTTGAGTTAGCGAATGCATTTCACGCGCCATTCACAATCGATTCTCCTTTTCGTCCACATTCAATCAGACAAACCGCTGCTAAACATGGCAAGAGCATTATTGTATATGAAGGAGGTGAATCCCTGCGTTTCGATCAAAAGGCAATTGAAGACGGAATTGATGGAACACTCCGGTTGATGAAACACCTGCACATGATAGACTGGGCTCCGGATCCAAAAGAAGCAAATAAAATAATTTGGCACTCATCCTGGGCTCGCGCCCATTATGCAGGCTTGTTTCAGTCTGCTATAAGCTGTGGAGAACTCGTTCATAAGAATCAAATCGTTGGCTCCATCACTGACCCATTCGGGGAATTCAAGGAACCGGTAAAATCACCTTCTACCGGGTATGTTGTTGGACTAAATAATCATCCTGTTGTTAATGCAGGTGATGCCTTACTTCATATCGGCATGGACGACTATTGCAAACTTACGGGTGACCCGGAAGATTAAATCTGCATAGGAATAACATTTCACCTTGTCACTAAAAATCAGGACAAGGAATCATCAACTTATCCTTCGGTGGTTTGCGAGGATTCCGTGTGGACCAAGAATAAACCAAACTAAATTCATGCGCGCCACCACTGCCTGCGCCTAACTTGGAAATGGTATAATCGTAACTATATCCAATGTTCAAAATATCCTTTGCCCCCTTCTTGGTAAGTCCAATCAAAAAAACCAGCGATTCATTATTGGTAAATCCATTCACCTTTTTGAAAGGAACACCCCTATACCAGGTACCTATAATAATGGGTTCAAAAGTAAAATAAAACCCAACATCCATCTGGTCAAACTCGCCCTGATGGCGATATTGAAAAGCAGGTGCTATACTGCGTTCCTGTTCTTTCCGGTAGAAGCCATCACCCATTTCTCCAGGCTTAAAAAAGAATTTTAATCCCGAGTGAATAGAAACTTTCATTGGCAATTTACTCTCCTCGCCTATCAAGGATTGATTGGGTTGCGTAACGTGATGAGTCGCCACACCAAACCAAGCTCGTTTGCTATAGAATAATCCACCGAAAGACAGATCAGGAAAAAATTTTGACTGGCCGGTGTTTAGTCCTTCTGCTGAAACTGGATTTATCACATCGCCGGTTAGTGGATCAAACTGATCACCAAACGTGAGCTTATCAAAATTTATTGACCGGTTATAAATGGCTGCCTGAAAGCCTGGTCTAAAAGAAAGTCCCTCTAAAAGCTTGAGATCATAAGAGTATTGTACTGCCAAACTCATGGATTGCAAACCCAGAACACCTTCACGATCACGCGTCAGTAAAACGCCCACACCACTGTTTTTATCTTCAATATAAGTGTCATAAAATGCCGAAATGGTGTTAAAGTTAGCGTCAATCGATGGCCATTGATTTCGATAATTTATCCCTACCCTGCTTTGGCTGGTAGATCCGGCAAAGGCGGGATTAAGGTATAAGGGAGCCGCATAAAACTGCGAATATTGAGGGTCCTGAGCAGTTACCAAACTCATCCCAAAGAGAATATATACAAAGCAAAAAACAGTAAATCTTTGCATTCAAAAGTATTTTAACAGATGCAATCAGAGCAAATTAAATTCTTTAATAACATTAAAAAAAATCAATTAACGACAAATAGCAGTGATTCGTCTAAGTACCAACGATAATTTCAATCAAAATATATACTTTAGTGTTGTGTGGACGTTTTAAATTTCGGATTAAAATGGATTTATAACTGAATAAGTTACTTAGCAACTTCTCCAGGCAATTCACATCCATTGAAAAAAAATAATGAATGAATCTAAAAGTGTATTTTAAGCAGGCGATATGAGGGGGAAAGACGGCAGCAAATCATATTATTCCATTATCACGATTTTATTGTTTAGTTCTCTGATTAGTTATGGCCAGGATCTTAAACAACATAATTGGTATTTTGGTAATTCAACTCAAGCGATCAGGTTTAATCGTGGAACCAATGTTGCCCAACTGGTAAACAATCAAGCACTTCCATTTAATAAGGGTGGTGCTGCGGTTGCAACTGATCCTGCAACTGCCAATTTATTGTTCTATACCGATGGTGTTCGCGTGTATGATGCCAATCATTTACCAATGCCCAACGGCAGTCCACTAAATGGTCAAGTGAATGCCAATCAACCCGCCGTAATTTCTCCAGTTCCTGGTCAGCCGAACAAATATTATATTTTTACCAATTCCGCCAATTACACAACTGGAGGGACAATCAGCAGAAGTGTTGTTGATCTGTCACAATTTGGCAATGCGGTTTTTCCAGCACCTGCTTCAGGTATTGTTGAGGCTGCCAATAATATTCCCATGGCGGGGCTAACCAATCGTTCAGAAGGCATGGTGGTCGTACCTCATCGTAATAGAACTGACTTCTGGCTTATCACGCATGAAAACGGGACTCAGAATTATACAGCTACCTTGATTGATGCCGCTGGTACTTTCTCGATGGTTATCACGTCAGGACTTGGGTTACCTGTTTCGGTTGCCAACTTCGGATATTATGCCAATGGAAATAAGATCACAAAAAAAATAGCGGTATCACCTCAAGAGCCCAACACAGACGCTACAATTTTAAATTTTAATAGTGGAAATGGACAATTCACTTTTAATCGAACTATTTTTAATTCGGCTACCGCCAGCACAACTAACCAATCCATTTATGATATTGAATGGGATGCAAAGGGTCAATATCTTTATTTATCCAGAACAGGTGAAGCTGGTATTACTGCTGATGTCCTTCAATATGACACACTCAGTCCATCTACAACACTCGCCTCCGTATTATCCACGCCTGTCTTTAGAAGTTATGGCCTCCAGATAGCGCCCGATAGCGCCATCTATCATTTATATCAGGCTGTTTCAGGTGGGCCCTTCCTGGTCGGTAAGTTTACCAAAACAGATACCGTTGCCTCTGAAGTAATCAACACACAGGCATTATTTTCTTCGACCAATTTTGATGGAACCCAGTTTCCTTCTTTCACTCCAAAAGATTCCGTGGATATAGTTGTGAATTTTACCAGTGCAGGAACGTGTCAAAATTCACCCACCACTTTCTTCCCAAGTATTCAACCCAATGCTGATAGTATCAGATGGGATTTTGGCGATGGCACCAATTCACGAGGCTGGAGCCCAATTCATACTTATGAAAATGCCGGAAATTTCAATGTGAAACTGATTGCCTTTTATCGCGGACAAAAGGATTCTACTACCTTACCGGTAAACATTACTCCATTTCCCTTACAATTACAATTAGTTCAGGACACTACCGCGTGTAGTTGCGAACTTCCTTTTCCAAAAGATAAAACTGCAGTCCCTTGCAATCCCAAGTTTAGTGTTCCGCTCAAAATTCAAGGAGGTGTAGCCACTTCAGTGATTTGGTCTAATGGAGATACCGGCAATACACTTACGCCTGATTCTGTTGGCTATTACTACGTGGTCGTAACCGATGCCTCAGGATGTTCTGCATATGCAGGCGTGAATGTAAAAGAATACGGTATACAAGATCAGCGAGCCAATGTGTGGTATTTTGGAAATAAAGCGGGTATTAATTTTAACCCGATCTTCAATATTCCACCGGGTCCTGCTGAAGCGCTAAGCGATAGCAATATGGATGCACCCGAAGGCTGTGCTACAATTAGCGATCGGAATGGAAATTTACTTTTCTACACCGATGGCAACAAAGTATTTGACAAAACGCATACCGAAATTGACTCCGGAATTGGAGGTGATCCAGCTTCTGCTCAATCGGCCATTATCGTGCCTGTACCCGGTGATGAAACATTATATTATATATTCACCACTCAGGCAATCGATGGCACATCATTAAATGAGTTGCGATATTCTCTATTCGATCTTAAACTCAATTCAGGAAAAGGTGCATTGGTACAGAAAAATGTTTTACTTTTTTCCAAAAGCACAGAGCGGATTACCGCCAACCAACAATGGTTAATCGCCCACGAATACGGCAATAATACATTCCGAACTTATGAGATTACGGCACAGGGAATCGGTGAACCTGTATATTCAGAGATCGGATCCGTTCATGCTTTCAGCGTTCCACAACAAGGTGAGGGGTACATGAAGTTAGGTGCCAATAACACGCTGGCCGTTGCTTTATCAACTCCTGGCACCAGCAATTTGATTGAATTGTTTGATCTTGACAATACAACCGGTCGATTGACTAATTATCGTAAAATCGATCTTAAAGAACCTAATGGTCAAGTCTATGGTGTTGAGTTTTCTCCAGGAGGCAACAAAGTATTTGCTACTGTAAAAGGATCTCCAAGCCCCTCTGTTTTGTTTGAATATTTTCTGGACTCATTAAGCCAGCCATACCTCAAACAACGGATTCAGCAAAACGGAGAATTCGGTGCGTTACAAGCTGGACCTGACGGACAAATTTATATGGCTATCAATGGAAGTAATAATCTCGGAACTATCCAGGCAGCAGAAGACACAACACAACTATCCTCATTCAATCTTAATGGATTTAACTTGGCTGGAGGCACCAACAGTCATCTGGGATTACCCAACTTTATTCAGATTCAGGGAAACGCATTCGGAGGGCCAGGTTTTACTTTTTCAGGAGTTTGTGTGGGTGATTCTACACGGTTTGTAGGTACTCCTACTGATGCGATTGATGAGTTTCAATGGTTCTTTGGTGATGGCGGTAGCAGTACCGAGTCATCCCCCGTTCACCTTTATGCTGCTGCAGGCACGTATACCGTGTCCATGCGCCTCTTCAACCGATGCAAACTTGACACTACCATTATTCAGAAAGTAACCATATTTAATCCTCCCCCTAAACCAACTGTACCAGGAGCAATCGCTTTGTGTACAGGAGCGGTGACGCTCGATGCGAATAGCACTAATATACCAGGCCTGACATATCTTTGGTCTAGTGGTGACTCCACTAAAACCGTAACGTTTAATGAACCAGCATTCATTTCAGTCATGAACACTGATGTTAATGGATGCTTCTCCACAGCGCAATCTATTGTTGCCGATAACCGGCCACAAGTTGATCTGGGTGCTGATATAACGATTTGTCAGAATAGTAACACACCAACATTAGATGCACAGAACCCATGGCCTGGAATTATATACCAATGGACCATTAATGGTGTAAATGCCAGTACCATTAGAACACAAGGGGTTGACACTTCCTTGCCAGGAATTTTCAACTATGCGGTAAAAGTCACGGATCCGATCACAACATGTTTCACGATCGATCAAAAAGTATTTACGATTAATGTATCTCCTTCCTTTGCACTGAGTAAAATTGATCCGACTTCATGCGGCACTCCGACAGGTACAGTCACATTACAATTAAATGCTTCAACACCAACCGGTGGACCATATTCTTACTTTATTAGTGGCCCAAATTTTAATAATCAAAATATTGATCAGCTTGCACCATCCACCATCCCTTTTGCAGGCATGCTGGCTGGAACATATTCTGCCATTGTTCAGGATCAGATCTCAGGTTGCACGATATCAAGTTCTATTGGTTTAACTGATAACGTCATTACCTCGGTGATATCCACCGTTGTTGATCCTTGTGCAGTTACGTATTCAGTGGCGGTTACAGGAGGCACAGCACCTTATCGTTTTACCTATACTAATTCCGGAACAGGTCAAGTTATCGGTCCTTCAGCCCCATTGCCATCACCTTTTACTTCGCCCGCATTAATTGCTGGTACCTATGTGCTGGAGGTCCGTGACGCTGGTAATTGTGTGTTCATTAGTCCCATTCCATTGACGGTTACTCCTAATCCTCCCAATACAATATCCATCAATCAAAACGATCTTTGTGATGCTACCCCTACCCTTACCGCTTCAGGTACAGGTGCCAATTATAGCTGGACATCGAGTGTTGCGAACGGTATTGTAGGATCCACAATAGGTGCTACCATTCAACTTCAGCCTAATCTTGGAAACGTAACCTACACCGTTACTTCAACAGGAGGTACTGGCTGTGCTTCGACACAAAATACAACCGTTAATGTGCTTGGAGCAATAACACCTTCTTTCACGCAAACTGATGCCTGTGCAGATGAAGTTATACTATCCGCCACACCGTCTGGTAATTTTACCTATCGATGGTATAAGGGTGGAGTTTTCCAGCCTGCTTTATTAGGTCAGCAAATATTGCTGGGCTTAGCAGAAAATGGGTCGTCATATTCAGTTGAAGTCGTTAATGCCCTTAACGGATGCATCGCTGCCTCTTCATCATTACCTGTTCAGGTAACCGGAACCATAACCGCTTCAGTGACCAGTACACCTGCCTGCGATGACAACCAGCCGTTCACACTAACAGCAGCTACTAATGCTACAGGCCCCAGTTATAGCTGGTTCTTTAATGGATCTGCTCTAAGTTCAGCAACTACGGCCTCAACAGATCAGATTGAAGCAGGAACCTACCGGGTAGATATAAAAAAGAACAGCTGTACTGCCAAAGCGGAAATCCTAATCATCAAAGCACCCCTTCCTTCAGGAGCGCTACTAGACCGTGTGATCATCTGTAATGATCCAGATAACGTTGATCCAACTACCTCAAGCGTAGATCTGGATCCAGGTGTATTTGAATTTTACAACTGGTTTAAAAATCAGCTTACCCTGAATTATACTATTCAGGTATTGAATGCGGACAGTGAAGGGATTTATGAGGTTGACATTACCAATTCATTTGGATGTGTTTCGCGTGATAAAACAGAAGTGAAAAATGAATGTATCCCAAAAATTGTTGCTCCTAATGCTTTTCGGCCAACCAGCGCCTTGGGTGCGAATAAAGATTTCTCTGTATTCTCCTTTTTTATTACTGATAATTTCCAGATTCTGATATACAATCGATGGGGAGAGCTTGTGTTCGAGTCCAGCGACCGGAATTTTAAATGGAATGGTGGTTATAAGAATAATGCAGGCCAACCCTTGCCCCCCGGCATGTATGCTTATATTCTAAAATACGAAAGCTCATTCCGTCCCGACAAAGGGGTTCAGGAAAAACGAGGTGGTGTTTCTCTTCTTCGATGAGGGATAGTCATATTTATAGGCATCTTAAATAAGATGCCTTTATTTTTTGTTTCACTTTCAGTAACTATGTGTCAACATCATTAAATAAAAATTACCTCTATGAAATATTTAACCCTTGTCTTTGGCATTACTATCGTTTGTCTTTCCTATATAAATGTGCAAGCACAAATTCTAAATACTTCACTAACCATTACTGTACGTGACGAACTTGGCAACACGGTAACTGGAGCAGAACTTCAACTTTTTGAAAATGAGGAAGACTACCTGAAAGAAAAGAATGTCGCGTTTTCAGGAGTCTCCGACAGCAAGGGCGTTGTGAAATTGAAAAAATTGAAAGCGATCTCGTATTATATCATTGTAAGAAAAGATGATAAAGATAACGGAGGAGGCGGTGAACGCATTGGAGCACTTGAAGAAGGAAAATTCAACAAGGCCACCGTAATCATTCAATAACTTACATGGATCGAATTACGCTGGTAAAGGAGTTATCGAACTACCAGACTTCATTCCAGGAGGAAAATGATTTTATCTCCAGGTTTCTTACCCTCCTCTCTGAATCAAATTGTTTTGAAAGAACCCATCTGCCAGGTCATATTACCGGATCTGCCTGGATTGTTGACGCTGCCCGAAAAAATGTTCTCCTGGTTCACCATGCTAAGCTAAACAAGTGGGTACAGCCTGGTGGCCATGCGGATGGCGATGAACATATCCTGCGTGTCGCATTGAAGGAAGCCGAAGAGGAAACCGGGCTTAAGGAATTTATAGTCATTACTAATAAACCTTATGATGTTGATATTCACCTAATACCAAAGCGAAAAGATTTCCCAGAACATTATCATTATGATGTGCGGTTTCTTCTCGAAGCAAACCCAAATGATAAGATTCAAGTCAGCGAAGAATCACATGATGTTAAATGGGTTAGCCTGGACCATCTGGAGAAATACAACCAGGAAAGGTCTGTTCTCAGAATGAAAGATAAATTATTTTGAACCGATCAATAGCAAGCCAAAGGCAATTACCACCAGCCAGAATTTATACAAGACAATCGCAGGTATAATCACCACCTTCAACTCCATTAATACGGCCAGTAAAACCAACAAAACTGCTATTGCCTTTAATATGGAACGCGTTTTATTACTCATCGTTTTAGTTTTTTATACCGCAACTTACAGCGATTAATACATCATGACAAATTAATTTAGCTTTGTGCCATGGCGGAGATTGGAAGTAATATTGCATTTGCAAAACAGCTATTGGAAAGCGGAGAGCTCGTGGCTATTCCTACCGAAACGGTCTATGGTCTGGCCGGTAATGCGCTGAATGAAAAATCCGTACTAAATATTTTCAAAGTAAAGAACCGGCCTGCCTTCGATCCGCTGATTGTTCATGTTGCGAACCTGGCAAAAGCAAAAGAAGTCGTTGATGATTTTTGTGATAAAGCGGAAAAACTTGCCACACAATACTGGCCAGGACCATTAACCCTCCTACTCAAAAAGAAATCCCATATACCTGACCTTGTCACTTCCGGATTAGAAACTGTCGGTGTGCGTTGCCCGGATCATGTGTTAACCCAATCTCTGTTACAACAACTTTCATTTCCATTAGCAGCTCCCAGTGCAAATCCCTTTGGATACATAAGCCCAACCCGACCCGAGCATGTAAATGAGCAACTCGGTGATCAGATCGGCTACATCCTGGATGGCGGTGAGTGTCGCGTTGGTATGGAATCTACCATAGTTGGTTTTGATCTTAATGACCTTCCTGTGGTATACCGATTAGGTGGTTTAAGCATTGAGAATATAGAGTCGATCGTTGGAAAAGTAAGCGTTCAACTGAATACCTCATCCAATCCTCTCGCGCCGGGTCAACTGAAAAGTCATTATGCTCCAAAAAAGAAACTCCTATTGGGCGATCTTGAAGAGCTGACAAAAGTTTACCGTTCCCGTGTTGGTATCTTAGCATTTCAAAAAGAAATTAGCACCATTTCCAGTGAAAACCAGCTGATATTATCTCAACGTGGTGACCTTGATGAAGCTGCTCAACGATTATTTGCTTCTCTCCGAACTTTAGATAAACTGGATATTGACATCATATTAGCTGAAGAAGTGCCTAACGTTGGATTAGGTAAAGCCATTAATGACCGCTTACGTAGGGCGGCCGCAGACCATAAAAATTAATCCAGCTGATACAACATATTTCAACATGATGTGTAAATTGTACTTGCCTTACCTTGTTTAAAACAGGAAGCGTCGAACTAACCATTAATGACAAAGAAATTATTAATACTTACCGGTGGTGGTGATTGTCCAGGACTGAATGCCGTTATCCGAGGAATTGCAAAAAGGGCCAAAAAAGAAAAAGATTGGGAGGTTTATGGAAGCATTGAAGCTTTTAATGGCGTATTAAACGAGCCCCAGGAAATCATCAGACTGAACAGCAAACGCACAGCCGGAATACATGTGAAAGGTGGTACCATTCTTAAGACCACTAACAAAGGCAATCCCATTAAGTTTCCAATTATACAGGCAGATGGCAGTACTCGGTTCGTAGATCGCTCAGACGAACTGATCAATAAACTGAAAGCACTAAACTTCAATGCGATCATCAATATTGGTGGTGATGGCTCACAAAAAATCTCTAAAGCTTTATATAAAAAAGGGGTGCCGATTATTGGGGTACCAAAAACAATTGACAACGATCTGTCAGCAACCGATTTAACATTCGGATTTCAAACTGCTGTTCAAATTGCAACGGACAGTTTTGATAAGCTGGTGACCACCGCAGAAAGCCACCATCGCGTAATGATCATGGAAGTGATGGGACGAGATGCGGGTTGGATTGCATTACATACCGCTATTGCGGGGGGTGCTGAAATTTGCTTGATCCCTGAGATTCCTTACGACATCAATAAACTGGTAAAGCGGATTGACAGCCGCTATAAGCACGGAAGAGGATTTGCAAATATTGTAATTGCTGAAGGTGCAAAGCCACAAGAAGGAAGCATCACTGCAACGAAAGGAGACAAAGGTTCTGAACACGTGCGCCTGGGAGGTGTAGCTTATCAATTATCTAAACAATTAAAAGATGCAGGCTGCAAGGCAGAAATCAGAGAAACCGTTCTTGGTCATGTACAGCGGGGTGGAACACCTATCGCCTTTGATCGCGTGTTAGCCACCTTGTTTGGAGTGAAAGCATTTGAACTTGCGCTTGAGAAAAACTTCGGTAGAATGGTTGCCCTAAAAAATAATACCATCACTTCTGTAACATTGGAGGAAGCAACCAAGGAATATAATTTCTTAAAGAAAGATTCATTTCTGGTTAAAGCCGCTAAAGGACTAGGCATCAGTTTTGGAGATTAGCCAACGAATCAATGAATAGAATTGAATTCAACACACCTATTAAAGCTCCTGTAGAGCGATGCTTTGATATGGCACGAAGTATCGATTTTCACAAAATATCGCTGGGACCTTTAAAAGAAGAAGCAGTGGCTGGTTTCACTAGTGGCCTGATAAATCAACACGAGCATGTCCTCATGAAATCCAAATTGTGGGGCTTTCAATTTAGCACTGAATTAAAAATCACAAAATTCAATCCTCCGTTTTTTCTTAGCTATGATATTGCCGACAGCAATTTTGAATCCATTATACATGACTATTATTTTTATGATATCAGCAATGAAACAGTTATGGTCAACCATTTTTATTACAAACCTAAATTAGGTATCCTCGGTGAATTACTTAATGTGTTGTTCTTGCGTCGATATCTCACCCATATTCTCAAGACGCGAAACGAACTTTTACGTGAATACGCAGAATCAAATCAGTGGCGTACTATCTTACCCATCCCGGAATGGAAGTATCAATCGTTTGCTAAAAAATAGCGCCGGCTAAAATCCCTTCATCCGGCTTTGATTTATTACCTTCGTCACCATTAAAATGATAACCATTTTTGTATGAAGACCCTCGATGAAATTAATTTTCAAGGCAAAAGAGCCCTTATCCGCGTAGACTTCAATGTACCTCTTGATAAGAATTTTCAGGTAACGGATGACAATCGAATACGTGCCACGATACCAACCATTAAGAAAATATTAACCGATGGTGGAAGTTGTGTGTTGATGTCACACCTGGGGCGGCCAAAGGACGGACCTGAAGACAAATATTCTTTACGTCATACGCTGAAAACAGCAGCGCAATTATTAGGAACTCCGGTAAAGTTCGCTTCGGATTGCATTGGTGAAGATGCCTTTGAGCAATCCGCTAACCTTAGGCCAGGTGAAGTGTTGATCCTGGAAAATCTCCGTTTTTATAAACAGGAAGAAAAAGGAGATCAGGATTTCGCTGAAAAACTTTCAAAGCACGGAGACATTTATGTAAACGATGCTTTTGGTACAGCTCACCGCGCACATGCCTCGACTACCATTGTGGCACAGTTCTTTAAAGATAAATGTGCCGGATATGTCATGGCGGCTGAACTGGATAACGCCAGCAAAGTACTGGAAAATGCCGAGCAGCCATTTACAGCTATCATGGGAGGAGCAAAAATTTCTGATAAAATTTTAATTATAGAAAAGCTGCTGGATAAAGTAAATCATCTGATAATTGGTGGCGGTATGGCTTATACCTTCTTTAAGGCATTGGGTGGAAACATTGGCAATTCGTTGGTAGAAGAAGATAAACTTGAACTCGCTAAAGAACTAATTCAAAAAGCGAAAGCAAAAGGAGTTGAGCTCCATCTCCCTATCGACTCTATAATTGCGGATAAGTTTGCTGCCGATGCCAATACTAAAATCGCCAGTAACAATGCCATTGAACCTGGCTGGATGGGGTTGGATATTGGACCACAAGCTTTACAGGTATTTTCAAAAGTTGTGGAGAATTCTAAAACCATATTATGGAATGGCCCCATGGGGGTTTTTGAAATGGAGAAATTTGAAGCCGGTACAAAAGGCATAGCAGAAGCAGTTGTAAGGGCAACAGAGAATGGTGCGTTTTCACTTATTGGTGGCGGCGACTCTGCAGCTGCCGTGGCTAAATTCGGTTTTGAAGATAAAGTGAGTTATGTATCTACGGGAGGCGGTGCCTTACTGGAATATTTTGAAGGGAAAGTATTGCCTGGAGTCCAGGCATTGGGATAGATGGCTTTGATCTCAAACGCTTAAGCGAGAACAACAACTTAAACTTTTTGTGTTCAAGCAGAATAACTGTTCAAAAAGAAAATCATATCCCAATAAGCCGTGTCTAAACACACTAACAACACTTCTTTCATTTTGATGAATATAGTTTTATTGATCGGATTACTTGCCCATTTACTGAATGGAATAAGTGCCATTGCTCAAATCCAACCCAATATTCTAATCATCGTCAGCGATGATCATACCATGCAATCTATTGGTGCCTATGGCGCCAACTATAACGTAACACCTCAGATCGATAAACTGGCTAAGGAGGGCATGGTGTTTAATCGCGCCTTTGTATCCAATTCGATCTGCGCTCCAAGCCGGGCCGTTTTGCTTACAGGAAAATTCAGCCATAAAAATGGTCATATCAATAACCTAACTCGATTTGATGGTACGCAACCCCAATTTCAACAATACCTGAAAAAGGCAGGCTATCAAACGGCATGGATAGGTAAATGGCATCTGGAGTCTGATCCACAAGGGTTTGATTACTGGAAGGTGTTGCCCGGACAAGGCTATTACTATAATCCTGATTTCATCCAAATGGATGGTAGCCGGCAGCGGATAAACGGATATTGCACCAATATTATAACTGATCAGGCTGTAGATTGGTTAGAAACAAGAAATAAATCCAAACCATTTTGTCTTGTCGTTGGTCATAAGGCCACTCATCGAACTTGGATACCTGACACCGTTGACTTTGGAAGCACCGATGAGCTGAACATACCGCTGCCAGAAAATTTCTATGATGAATACGAAGGCAGGATAGCTGCTCACGATCAGGACCTTTCTATTGAAAAAACAATGCTGATGGGATATGATTTGAAATTATTTGATCATGATTCCATTGCACTGAAAGATGGCAATATCAGCCGCATGACCATAAATCAGAGAGAACAGTTTTTCAACTATTATCATCGCATTAAAA